>NZ_JBFTMA010000640.1:0-2622 GCF_056396725.1 Bacillus sp. 05T31 | reverse complement strand
TATTACTTCTATGAAGGGGAATGCATTATCAGATTTTCGTTCTCAAAAACTAGGATTTATTTTTCAAGACTTTAATCTACTAGAAAATTTATCAATTTATGAAAATATCGCTTTACCACTTTCCTTGCAAGGCGTACCGTCAAGTGAGATTACTGGAAAAGTAAATGGGGTTGCGACGAAATTAGGGATCACTGAAATTTTAACAAAATATCCGACTGCTGTTTCTGGTGGACAAAAACAAAGAACAGCGGCAGCACGAGCTTTAGTACATAATCCGGCAATCGTATTAGCAGATGAACCGACAGGAGCACTTGATAGTAAAAATGCAAAAAGTTTATTAGAAGCGATGCAAGATTTACATGAAAATCACAATGTAAGTATTTTGATGGTAACACACGATGCATTTAGTGCGAGCTATTGTGAACGTATTTTATTTATACAGGATGGACTTCTTTATAAAGAGTTAAAACGTCGAGGAACACGAGAAAATTTCTATCAAGATATTTTAGGTGTGCTTGCCCAAATGGGCTCAGCAACTGAGTCGAAGTAAGGGGGGCGAGACTATGTTATTCAAATTATCACGTCATAGTATGAAAAAAATGTTAAAGGATTATATGGTKTTACTTATTGGTCTMGTYATTAGTATTAGTATTTTTTACATGTTYCAAACGATGGCGATGAATARTGAATTTACAAAAGATAATAGTCTCATTAGTAGTATCAGACTTGTCTTCTGGGTCGGTGCAATATTACTTTCTTTCATAACTGTATTTTATATTATATATGCCAATTCTTTTTTACTTACACTAAGAAGAAAAGAACTCGGTATGTACATGATGCTTGGAGCGAAAAAGAAAAAAGTAGCGCAATTATTATTTATTGAGACTTTTGGTATGGGGATTGTCAGTATTATTATCGGTATTTTAGTAGGAATAGTACTTGCTAGTGTAGCAGGAAATTTTTTAATGAATGGAATGGAAATTTCAGCAAAAGGTAATTACGCATCTGTGTACACACCAGCTATATTAGTTACATCTATTTTCTTCTTAATATTATTTTTCATTACTGGTTTAATGAATAGTTTCCGATTATTACGTAAAACAGAATTAGARTTAATACGTGAAGATGAAACGCAAGATGAGGTGAAGAAAAGTAAGACTCGCACTGTTATTATGACAGTACTAGGTGTATTGCTAGTAAGTACAGGATACTATTTTATGGTGAATATAAAAATGTTTGCTGAACTAGGATTTATAATAGCGACAATTGTTACGACAGTAGGAACGTATTTCATTTTTAGCTCGTTGCTCCCACTTTTTGTAATGAAAATTAAGGGAAATAAAAAACGAAATGAAACGGGATTAAATAGTTTTACTTATGCACAGTTACGTTTTCGAGTAACTAGTTTATCGAGAGTACTAGGCACTGTAGCGATGTTAATTGCATTAGGTGCAGGTGCAATGACAGCAGGTATGGCGTTTCAAAAGAATGTAGGCATTATGACAGACTTCTCACGTGTATATGATGTCGTAATTCATGATCCAAATGAACAAGATAAAGCGGCATTAAAAGAAATGGAAATTGTTGAAGAAAGCAAGTATAAGTATAAAGTAGATGGAGAAGCGGTTTATTATTTACGTAACGACTTAACTGAAAAACCACCACTTATTTCAGATCATTTTGATACAAAGACTTTAAAAGAACCTGCTCGTAAACGTGTGGCTACACCTTTAACTGAACCTGTCTATTCTGCTTTGGAAGCTCCTGAAGTAGCGAATAAGCTTCCTCGTATGCCAAAAGATTGGGAGGATGCGGTTGTAAGAGAGATACAAATTACACATAATCAATTTAACGGAAAACCTGTAAGAATTGCAGATGAAGAGCGTTATAAAGGAATTCAAGGAACAGAACATACTGTAACATTAGCAAAAGTAGATGATATGAAAAAATATAAACCATTGTTGCTCGATATAGATAAGAGACAAAAAGAATTAATTGAAAAAACAACAGGCACAAAAGTAGAACTATATACGAAAATGACAATTTATCAGTTCATGAATAGTTTCATGAGTGGAACAATGTTTATGGGATTTTTCCTTGGAATTGCATTTTTAGCAATGATGGCGAGTTCTCTTATGTTCAAAATATTAACAGGAGCTTCCCGTGATGTACGCCGTTATGAAATGCTACGAAAAATTGGTGTGAGACGTAGTATGTTAACAAAAAGTATATATAAAGAGATTTCATATTTATTTATCTTCCCAGCAATTATTGGAATCTCCCACGTTTTAGTAGGGCTTAACTTATTCAGTTTCATATTAGTTGACCCATTTGTAAAAGTGTGGATGCCAATAGGAATCTTCATAGTAATTTATTTCATTTATTATTGGATTACTGTCCAACTTTATAAAGGTATGGTAATGCCGAAAGAAGAAGTTGTGAAATAAAACAGTTTAATGGAAAAGTCCTTGTATGAAAACAAGGGCTTTTTTAATAGTATGTTCTTTATAAAGAAGGGAAAGATTGGATAATCGTCGAAAAATATAATATGACTTCCGAGAAATGACGGAAATCGATATGTTTTGTCGAGAGAAAGGGTATTTCCTTACAAGGTATAGGTAC
>NZ_JBFTMA010000639.1:0-2623 GCF_056396725.1 Bacillus sp. 05T31 | reverse complement strand
CAATACTACTGCAGCTAAAATCTCACAGGTTAAATAACATCCAAATCGTTTATCCCGCATTAACGGGCAGTAAGACCCCCACCTCAAAATTCAGCGGAAGCAAAGAAGTTAGGAGGGGGATGAACAAAACCCCCACTGATTAAAGTTTCACTTTATATGATTGATAAGTCACGGTTTGGGTTATTTCTTTTTTGTTTTCACTTGTAATGCTTCACCTGTGAAAGTATTAAACTTGTAATACTTAACAGTAGTATTACGATGCATATTTTTCACTTTTTGGGATAATAAGTCCYTTCTTTTTTTTGTAATACATAAAAATAGATGTCAAACGGGATATGTTGTATCCAATCTGGACAACTAATATTAGAAATACACTTATTAGACACTCTAAGTAATAAATTTGTTCCACTTTAAGATGAGGAAGAATTTGGGGTTTGTAAAATAACGATGGAACTACGTGTTTTTTCGTCATACAAAAACCTCTACATATAAGTAGAGGTTTTTAAATTATATATGGATGAATTATGCTTTTTTAGATAAAGCAAATCGAGTTCAGGTAAAAGAAGAACATAGAAGAAACGTTGTTTGATAAACTTAAAGATACTGTTGAAAATAACGTAGAAGCGATGGATCAGTTGTACGAAAAATTTATTCGCCAGATAGAAAATACTCCTATTATCGGGCAATATCATAACTACAAAAAAGGGCAAAATGAAGCGGTGTTAGATGAACTTAAAGGAATATTAAACACAATTTTACATCCAATAGATAGTGTTGAGGGCGCTGTGTATGCTCTTTCTCACATCGACGGAACATTTGCTGCTATGGAATGAAAGATTTGGATTAAATGCACCTATTATTACATTCGGAAATAATATCTCTAACGCTGAAAAGATATTTGATCTAGGTATTCTTTTCTATATTTTAGAAACAATTGAAGCGAGAAAGAGTAGAATATTTAATGATTAGAATTGATAATATTCTAATATTCAATAGAAAGATAAAATGTTTAAAAGTTCAAAATAATACATTATAATATATTTAGTAAAATTAACCAAAATATATTTTRCTTATTATCTATTAAAGGGGAAATRAAAATGGCTGGACAAATTCGTATGTCACCAGAGGAGCTTAAATCRAAAGCGRCTCGATATGGACAAGGTGCAAATCAAATTGAGGAYATTTTAAGTCAAYTACAAAACTTACAAAATGAATTAAGAGGAGAATGGGAAGGWCGTGCTTTYGAAGGTTTTGAYCAACAGTTCAATSAATTAAAGCCAAARGTACAAAACTTTGCACAGCTATTACAAGAAATTAATATGCAGCTGAATAAAACTGCAGAGGCTGTTGCTTCTCATGATGAAGAATTATCACGTAATTTCGGTTTGAAATAAAAATTGTTTTACTCTATATAACAAGCATTTCAAATGAGCCATACAGCTTATATTGTATGGCTCATTTGATTGCGTGCCYAGCTTAGCTGGACACACGTTTAMAAAGAGTGATATTGATAGAGAAATTTCATATATTTATTGGGATTTCTTTGGCATGTTCTGAAAATTAGAGAAAGGATTTGAGTGATGGGACAATTTCAAAGTAATTTTCAAAAGGCACAACACATTGCTACGCAGATGAGAACAGCTTCGAATATGATCCAAAGTGCAACAAACCGTTCTATAACAAAGGCGACGCGTACAACACTATCTGTTAATTCCAAAGCACAAGAAGCGAATCAACAAATGTTAGATTTTACGAAACAATTTTCYACTGCCTTTCAACAAGCGGTCGATAATATTCATTCAGTAGCCCAAGAGTTTGAGAGAATGGATAACGAACTTCACAAYACTTTTCGCTAATGTGACAACCTACRTAARGGTAAAAYGGTAGGAGGAATATGATGAGTCAAGATATTGAAAAACAAATCAATCAAGTAAATCAAAAGTTAMGAAGTGTATTTGAAGAACAAGACCGAAATCAATCCGCGATTCACATTCAGGAGCAAGCGGAAGCAGATTTTTATGAATGGAGAGGTCGAAGCCATCGTTTGTTTGATCGAATTTTAGGAACTTGGCATGATGATAGAGAAATGTCTCAGTTTTTTATGAATACATATCAAGATGCAAAACATATTGAAAGAAAAGTCACATTTGAATTGGAAAACAAAAAAGAAACGYTGCTTAAAGAAAGACGAGACCTTAGTGATTTAGAAAACGACCTTTCCTATCAACAACAACAATTAGCAAGGGAGGTCAATGCATGAGTTTAAATATGTATTTAGGAGAAGTACAAAGCCAAACTCGAAGCATGAATGCTGTATGTATCGCTACCATTTAAGGCATGGAACAAGCGATTCAGTCGATTGACGCTTTTGCAGTTGATACTGTGTTACAAGGGCAAACATATAGCAGTGCAAAAGCATTTTTTGTACAAACCTTTCGTCCTTTAGCGCAAGGAATCATTTATTTATGTGAAGAATTAATCCGTCAGAATGATGTTTTTCCAAGTCAATTTCAATCACAAGTCGCTTCCACAGATGTAATTGAACAAGAAATATTAGAACAAATTCGAGAAATTGACCGAATGAAAGCAAGTATGGAAGCCATCAGTCAAGCTATGCCAATCC
>NZ_JBFTMA010000638.1:0-2625 GCF_056396725.1 Bacillus sp. 05T31 | reverse complement strand
CCGCAATTTCTAAAATTTGTAGCAGGTTCTCCACTTCATAGGTCGGCTTAACACTTGTCTTGTTTTCTTTCAGACTCGGATTATACCAACACGTATCAATACCGTAATCTTCTCCRCCTTTCATATCAGAAGTTAGCGAGTCTCCAACCATTAGTACACTTGATTTATCAGTAATCCCAAGCTTTTCAAACGCATAATCAAAAATCTCACGCGCTGGTTTTTGATGGCCGACTTCTTCAGAAATAATAATATGATCAAAGAAGTTACATAAAGGGGAATTTCCAATTCTAGATTGCTGTACCTTAGTGTATCCATTCGTAATTATACCTAACTTACAATCTTGAAGATTCTCACATAGTTTCACTGCACCTTCTATAAGATGTACTTCCTTCCCTAAGTTTTCAAGGTATACGTCACTAAAATGCTGCGCGTCTACTTCTATATTATGAAGATCAAATAATTGTCTAAATCGATCTACCGCTAATTCACTTAGCGTAATCATTTTATTCTCTAAATCTCTCCATAATCCATTACTAATCTCTTTATAACTTGCAAGATAATCATTATATCCTGTAGGCATGCCAAATTGTACAAACGCGTTATGTAATGCGTTTCTTTCTGTTTCAGGGAAATCTAATAATGTATCGTCTACGTCGAATAGTATTACTTTGTATTTCATGATGTTCGCCTCAATTCCTATATTCTCATAGCTTAATTATAGCAACAATAATAAAAGGAGGCTAATCCAATCAGCCTCCCTCCTCATTATTTATCCCGCATTAACGGGCAGTCCGATTGGTGAAGGCTAATAATCAGTGGGGATGCCCCCCCACACTGATTAAAGTTTCACTTTATCTTCTAGCAATAACACTTTCATTTCCTCTAACGATTCTTTCGTAAAGCCAAGAGCTTTTTCAGCGTATACTTCAACTGATCCATATTTCTTTTTAACTTCATCAATCGCAGCTTGTAAATACTCAGCACGCGCTTCAAACATTGCACCTAATATTGCTCTACTTTCGTCGTTCTGTAATTTCGCACCTAAAAAGGCCATCATTTTTTCATTTAACTTTTCACGGAAACCGTTACTTAGTAAGTAGTCTTCCATTACTGTTTTTTCCGGTACACCTAGTAAAAGTAATAATAATGCCGAGCCAAATCCTGTACGGTCTTTTCCAGCTGTACAGTGGTTTACTAACGGTAAGTTTTCCGGGTTTTGCGCGAGTTGTAAAAAGCTCACGAAAGCCTCGTTGCCATCGACGAAATCTTGATTCATTTTCACAAGATATTCGCCTGGTTTTCCTAATATTGATAGATCACCAACTTGGAAAAACTCATTTATATTTAAATCTTTCGCTAAGTCTTGCATYACTGGTAAGCAYACTTGGCGAGCRCCTGTAATRYCTGGATTCGGCTTATGTTTCACTTCAAAATCTGTACGRTAATCACAAATTAAYTTTAAGCYMGACTTCTGTAAATACTCGATATCCCATTCTGTTAATCCTGCTAATTCTTCAGAACGGTACAACTTGCCCCATTTTACTTTACGGCCTTCAGTCGTTTCATATCCTCCCATATCACGGAAGTTAAACGCTCCTTGTAATGGCAATCTACGCTCAGCTACTGTCACTGCTTGTCCATTACTTCCTACTARYCTAAAATATGGACGYTCAKTTTCACTCGGGTTTTSAATTGTACATGATGATTCTCCATTTACCGTTGCAAGTAATTCTCCWKTTTCTTCAATATGMTCTGGTGAAGTACTCCAATAAATGCGAACTTCTTCTATATTATTTTCCCAYTTTATATGTAACGTATTATCTTCATTTCGTTCTACAGTTGCTTGTAGCCAATTTCTTTGTTGCTTCATACTTTCACCAACGCTTTCTTCGTATAGTCTAATCCTTCTCTATTGTATTATAGGAAAGCTTACTTTGTCGTTTCGATTTTTCTTTTTATCTTACAAACATGCAAAAAGTTCTTTTACTTGTTCAAAATTTGTACATGGATTCCCGCTAAATGAGTTCGAGAGAGTAAGCCATCCATCCTTCTAAAACCTTCTCACATATCGCTCAGTAGAGCTCAGCTGCTGACATCCGTTCTTTTCAAAGACATCCTTCATCCACTCGTTTTGTACATTTGTCTCGCCAATATAATAAGATGCGCCTATTTCTTTTAAGACAAACATCGCCCCTGTAAAGAATGCTGCTTCGTACCCTTTATTTCGCATATTTGGAGCCATTGCGAAATACATAAGTTTTCCTTCTTCTAACGTACCTCTTTCAATATGCGGGATTACAATTCCTATTGGCTCTTCATCGATACTTGCTGTTAAACAATGTTCTTTCCATTGCCCACCTATTTCTTGTAGCATCGTATTTACAAATTGATCATAATCGATTTGTTCTCCCGTCACTTCATTCCACAGTGAATAAAAAGCGTCTTCGCCTATCTCTTCAATAAGCTTAAAATCAATATCACTTTCTATATCTTCCACTTCATATATATCCTTAAATACAATCATGTTTTCAGTAATATATTCAAATGAATACGTTTCGAAACATTTCTTATACACATCATAATTTGGGCTTTTTGAAGAAATCTCAAATTGCAATTCTTCTATTC
>NZ_JBFTMA010000637.1:0-2635 GCF_056396725.1 Bacillus sp. 05T31 | reverse complement strand
CAGTTAGGGCACTTTACAAAAGATATAACAGTAAAAAGCTTAAAGGAAGTAAAGGAAAGTACTGAATCATCTTCTTATACACATATTGTTTATATCGGAGAGAAAAAAGAAGATTTTTCTATTGCAGCAAAACAATTTCTAGAAAACTTCTCAGGTCCCATATTAGTTTTAGGACAAAATGTTGAACAATTATCTAATCGTTTTTCTTTCATTACCTCGAAAGAAACCGATATACGAATTCACACTATAGAATATCCGACTAACCAGTTAAAAAATGAATTACATGAAGAACGCTTAATGAAGAAAATTGAAACAAAAGGAACAACTCTTGCTTACGCCTTGAGTGCTGATGGAACTCATCCGTTAATCATTCAGCAAGGAACATCCTATTATGTTGCAACTCCAAACCTTTTCGATTGGATGTCTCATTACGTCGGTGAAATGTTATTTTCTTATTTCGGACAAAAACCTGAAACAAATAAAACTTCAGCTTATTTACGTCTTGAAGACGTTCATCCAGCTGTAGATGTAAAGCAATTAAAAGAAATCGCTGAATTACTAAAAGAGAAAAAGCTCCCTTATATGATTACCGTTATCCCTGTTTACAAAGATCCAGACACAGGAAAAACAGTACATTTAAAGGATAACTCTGAATTAATCGATGTTTTACACTTTATGCAAGATAATGGTGGCTCTATCGTTATGCATGGTTACACACATCAGTTTTATGATAGTGAAACTGGCGAAGGTTTTGAATTTTGGGATGTAAAAACAGATCAACCAATTCGCCAACCGAACCATGAAAAACCAAAGACAAAAGAAGATTTTCATTCTACAGAAGACTATAATAAATACGTAGAAAACGGAAAATCCTTCGAAGAAAAATATATTAAAGATCATATTGAAAAAGGGATTACAGAGCTTGTAGAAGCGAAATTATATCCAATTGCCTTTGAAGCTCCGCACTATACAATGTCTCAAAAAGGATATGAAATACTATCACAATATTTTTCAACTTATGTAGGACAAATACAACTAAACGATACAACTTGGAAATCAATGCACTCACCGGCTTATATAAGTACACCGTCATTTTTACATGGGATGAAATTAATTCCTGAAACTGTTGGCTTTATTGAAGAAGGGAAGCCACAAGCTATAGCAAAAATGAAAGAACGTGCTTTATCTATCACTAAACTATCTGATGGAATTATCGGTGCATTTTATCATCCTTACTTGGGCGTTGAACCATTAAAAGAAGTATTAAAAGAACTAGAAAGTATTCCAAACATAGAGTGGATTGATTTACAAAAAGACATGAATGAAATAAAAATGAAAGATATTCATATTACTACTAATAAAGAAGGCATTCACGTTGAAAAACCAACAAGTGCGAATGACATAATTGATTATATAAAACAATATGGGTTCTTCCTTATAATTGGTTTCATTATAATTGTCTTTCTTTTATTATTAAGACGTGCGAAAAAATTAGAGTCATAAAAAAAACACCAAGCGAGATGCTTGGTGTTTTTTTATGACTCACTAACTTTATAAAATCGCACCGTATTCGCATATATTTGCTCAGTAACTTTCTCTACTGATATTTTTTTTATTATACTAATTTCTTGTAATACATCTTTTATCATATAAGGATGTGTCATCGTATCCTTCTGAAATTCCCACGGCCCATCTGTTTCTACCATCATATATTCAAGCGGATAATACGAAACTATTTTTCTAATTTTCTCCTTATGTAAAACATCCGGTGTGATAGAAATATAATAACCGTTCCTCATCATCCGTTTCATTGTCTCTTCACTTCCTTTAAACCAATGAAAGTGTGCACGCGAAACTTTATATTCTTCAAGTAAACCACATACAGTGTCAGTATCTTCATAAACCGCATGCAATATAATTGGTAAATCGTATTTACTAGCTAGTTCCACAAACTTTTTTAACACCGCTATGTATGGATCAATAGCAATATTTTCATCTTCTTTCCTTAAATAATATGGCAAGCCCACTTCACCAATCGCAACGATTTCCTCTACATGATCTTCAATTAATTTATAAATTTGCTCACATTCCTCTTTATAAATGGGCTGCTCCGGATGAAAACCTATTGCTGGATGTACAAAAGTATATCGGTTTGCTAAAGATAAAGTTTCTAGACATGATTGATAATTCATAGATACTGCAATAAGCCCTTGTATCTCTTTACTGTTTTCCACATCTGTAAGTAATCTACTTTTCTCTTCATCCTGATATTGATCAACATGTATATGGCTATCAATCCATTTCATCTTTATGCCCCCATAAAAAAAACAAGAAAGGGTCTCCCTTCTTGTTTTATCATCTATATTAGTTAACAATTAAATTTGTTATTATATCAAATAATCCAATACATACTATGGCAACAGTAAAGTAGCTACAGAAATCTTTAATTGGAAACTTCACTACTTCTTCTTTACGCATCCCCGTTTTCTCCCTTCTTAATATATCCCTAATTATTTTTTATCTATTTGTATCTATTATGCAAAAAATATGACAAAATTACTATCGAATTAACTTACGTAAACCTTACAATGTTGTAAGGTTTGAAAAAGAGCCTCATCTAAATAGAGATGAGGGC
>NZ_JBFTMA010000636.1:0-2636 GCF_056396725.1 Bacillus sp. 05T31 | reverse complement strand
AAATAACATAATGTACCAAAACGTACTCATTTTAGATAGAAACATAAGCTTCATTTGAACAAACCCTGCTTGAAATCCATCCATAATAAAATATTGGATAACAGCATAACAAGCTACTAAAATAGCTGAAAAAGTAAATATAAACCAAGTTTTTTTATTCATAATTCGACCACCTTCTTACAACATTTAAGAGAATTAGGACATATTTTTCAGCCTACAATTATCAACAGTAATAGCACTTTCGCCTTTATTATCATTTAAACGAATAACACCTAATTAATAAAAAGGAGGTTCTGGAGATACGCCCTACAAATAATCCTGGCTATTATAAATCAGGATGAGTCCAACTATACACATAATCCACGAAAGAGCCGATCCTGTATTATTAGCGATTTTCACTCGAAGCTTCTCGAGAGATGTTTGCATCCACCGCCCAAACAGGAGATAGAAGAGAAACAGCACGAGGGAAGGCAACACCATGATAAAGTTGTATCCAGCTAAAATAGAAGACCATTCCACCCACGATAGATTAGAAGTAGTCATTATGCCAATTGCTACAAAATAMGGAAAWGCAGTACCTACTTCAATTAATGAAGTAGTGAATCCCAGAGCAACCATTGAAAGAATGCTTTTTGATTTTGGTGTAGGTAGGTCTGAGCTTTTCTTTGTTGGAACATAAAAACTTGCTATGAACAATATCACCCCAATAATAAAGAACGTCCAGCYTACGATTCGATTTTGAAATACGCCAGAAATAATCTCAAGCAAGAARTCTAATCCTAACATGAGTGAAACTCCAACAGCAAAATAAAATCCTGCTATCGTCAATAAATAAACCAATAAACGTTTGGTAAGTCTCTCTTTATCTGTTAAAAGCAAATATACTGTTACCCCTAATGTGAAAGGGCTTAGCGTGTCCAATAGGGCCAATCCTCCTATTAGGAGAAGTAGTTCTGTACTCATCATTCTTTCCCCCTTATTCCGGTTGGGGATTATTCTTTTCAGCCATAAAAATGGCATATGCCTGATCCATAAACTCAAGCACATCCTGGTCAATTGGATATAATCCCAGTTTCTCTGATTGCTTTGGCGACATCCTTATTTTCCACAGCTTATCTACAAATTCATCCTCACCTTCAAACTCCTCTAAGCGTTTTTCGTCCATTCTTCTAATGATATTTTGGACTTTGGGTGCTTTTGGGCCGTCCCTCATATAATGCTTTAACTGACCTATCAGAGCAACCCATTCGAGTGACTCAGGGTTGTCACTCGTCATATTGGGAACCTTTTCCCATAGTTTCATATCTCTGTCTTTAAATAAAGATTCGCGATAATACTGCTGTATTTCTTTATCTTTATTGGATAATTGTATAATCTTCTGAATTGCGGTCCAGTTTTCTGTCCCTTCTATCGCAATTCCATGTATCAATTCCCGTATGGATAACTCTATTTTCTTTAAATTTTCCTGTTCTTTTATTACAAAAGATAATTGACTCTTTAAACTCTCCGACCAATCCCACTCACTGGAAGCRAGCATATTYTTAATCTCGTGTAACGAAAATCCAATCTTTTTTAAAAATTGAACCTGCTGTAGTTTTTTTATTTCTTCATTCGTATATAAACGATGGCCGCCCTCTGTTTTGGATGCTGGTTTTAATAGGCCAATTTTATCGTAGTAGCGCAGTGTTCTTACTGTAACACCTGTCAGCTCTCCAACCTTATTAATGTGTATCAACTAATAAACCTACCTTCCTGTACGTTAAGATTCTAGCATTAACAACTGCTTTATTCTTTCGACCTTATCATTTTCTTTTCTCACTTGTCCTTACCATAAGTCTTTATGTATTTATTCTTCTTTACGAAAAAAATTCTGAAGTACGTACCCTATTCCCAAACCAATCAGTACACCTGGAAATGCATGATCCATTGTCAGTCCAATACCTGCACCTATAATGACACACCCATAAATAATAATATCTTTCTGTTTCATTTATAAACCTCCTAATTTTTTAATCACATTTATCTCGAGAACACGTTACTAAATAGTATATAAAATGACCTAACGTCAGCTTCAAGTTTTTATTTTCTTTTTAGATTTTCGTATATTAATTTATATGGAAATTATAATTACCGTGGCATCAGCGTATCTTGTAGATTTGAAATAAAGTTTGATTAAAAATACTTCGCAAACTCATGCTTTACGATAAATAAAAAGAAACCATTTTGAAAAAAAGATTGATTAAAATGGTTTCTTCTAGAGCAGATTTAAGTTTGATTTACATAAATACGTTTAATCATTTTCTATCTGTGTTATTCAACAATCGTGCCCAATTGTTGAATAACATAACTGGCATTTCTTTAAACACTACAGAAACGACTTTATTGTAAATTAAACAACTTTATTATCGCTGTACATAAAGATTGATTAAAAACCCATCTGCAATCCTTATATTAAGGGTTTTCTGTCTGATTAAATTACAACTTTTTATAATAAAGTCTGATCATTTCTTACTCCACAAAAGCCCCCGTTAGCGACATAAAAATACTCCCGCTTTTTTAAATTCCTTTGAGGTCGCCTTTAATGATTGCGTACATATATAAATCATCAAATTTTCCACAAGTATATTCATAATGCC
>NZ_JBFTMA010000635.1:0-3795 GCF_056396725.1 Bacillus sp. 05T31 | reverse complement strand
GATTGAAAATAATGTCGGTAAAGATTTGCAGTGGATTCGTGTGAACGGGGCTGTTTGTGGTTTTATGATTGGATTAATTTTAGAAGGAATAAAAGCGATTATATGAGAAAAACCTTCCACAATTGTGGAAGGTTTCTTATTTTTCGATAACGCTCATATTTAAATTATAAGCTTTCTCAATATTTAATTTGTACGTTCCATTTCCTGTTTTTATCGAGTTTTTATACCAATGTTCTTGCYCRTTTAATTCTGGATTTTCTTCTGAAGAATTATTTTCTTTTTTCGCTAAATCTTCTACTTGTTCCCAAGGTGTGTTTCCGTGAGTTTCTTTTTGATTTGTTACGGCTGTTAAAGAAACATCACTTTCTTTAGCTAAATGAACAGATACGTTTGAACTGTTTTGTACAAACCAATTATTTTGTAATTGACCTGGATAAAGAGATAGTTCGTTATTTGAAGCGCGGATCTCTACATTTTTATTTTGCGGAAGAACGAGTGTTTGTTTCACCTGTGGTGTTGAGTTAAATAACGTATGCTGAACCGGTAATGATTTTAAAGTTATATACATCGTTTCTCCAGCTGTTTGAACTGAAAGGAAATCCTTTTGTTTTAAATTGAGTTTTTCATTTGCTTTCGTCGTCATTTCATATGTCCCAAGAAGATGAACTTGATTTGTGTTGTTTCCTTCTATTGTTAGAGGGTGATGCCCCGCATCCACTACGATTTTTTTGATAGATTCAGGTATATCAAGTTGTCCGTCTGGAATATTACTCGTTTGCCTAGTTGTGTTAATAGAATGACGAACTTCTTCTAGTAATCCAGTTGATAATAAACAGTAAAAAGCAATTCCAACACTTCCTAAAACTCCGATAAAGAAAATACTAAAAATATCATATTTAATAAATGATTGTTCCTTCTTAGAAAATAGAAGGTATAGTAAAATTTCAGCGCCAAGTATAATAAGTAAAACAGGCCACCATGCTGTTAATGTATCCAATACTTGAGTGCCTTTCATAACTGAAAATAGTAAGAAACCACCTAATGTAATAATGGAAAGCCCCATTGAGAATGTTCCAACGCGCCATGTTCTCATTCGTTTGTACCACCTTTGTTTTCTTTATTTCCAAGTAATAATTTAAAGCCGCCACCAATTAAAAGCTGTAATGTGTCAAAAAAGCTATAAAACCAAATGATTGGTACTAAAAATAAAAACGCAGAGAGTCTTAATAAATCGAGTAAATAAATGGATAGTAAAAAGGCTGCCATAAGCTGAAGACCACGGCGTTGTAAGCCTAAATACATATGTCCTGCTCCAGGGAACATCGCTAAAATAGAAGCAAATGTTTTACTTTTCTTTCCTTGTTCTCGGTGCTCTTCAAATTCTTCAAAAATAGTACGATCCACTAATTGCTCGCCGCGTTCTTTTTTCTGTAGTTGTTGAACAACATCGAAGAAATTATAAATCCATAAAACAGGTAATGTAATAAGAAAGATAAGGAAACTTCCTTGAGATGTTAAGAGTGCAACGAATATAATCATACTTCCGATTCCTGTGCAAGCGACTAAAAATGTAAGTCCGCGTTGCATAAGTCCTAATTGAAAATGACCAAGCCCAGGAATGATTGATAGAAGAATGATATAAAATCGTTCGCTTTCTTTAGAGGACTCTGTAAATTCTCCGGCTGCTGGTTTTTTCGAGTGATTAATAATAGTGATAACTAAATCTAATAAATTGATCGCCCATAACACGACTAGTAAAAATAGAGAAAGAAAAGCAATATCACGCGCTCCTAATGCTATTGTACAAAATGCTGCAAAGATAAATAGAAATAAAGCCCCTCCGCTATATAAAATAAATCGTCCGAATTTCTTTAAATATAAATGTCCAAGCCCAGGAATTAGCCCTAATACAAGTGCTAAAAAGGGATTTTTATTCATGCTTTGAACCTCCGTCCTTTTTTGATGTGTCTACCGATTTGTTTACAATTTGTTGTGAGATAGAAGACTTGTTATGTTTTGAAGATTTCTCGAAATTTGATGTCGCTGTGAAAATATACTGGAATAAACCACTTACCATAAAAATAATTGTAGCCGCAGTCGCAATTATGTAGTGAATAATTGTGCGCTTTAGTGAGTTTGTTTTTATATTTTCATTAGGCTGTAACGTTTCAAAATTAATTTGCGTCATAACTTCGTTCGTAAATGAATCATCATTTATCATTGGAAGGTTTTCATGTTGTTCATCAATACTTTCCATATAAAGTGCTAAACAATGATCACATTCATAAAGATGTTCTTCCATAGATTCACGTTCATTGTTTGATATAACATCTAATGTATAATTGCGCCAATCTTCTTTTGAATAATGCATCATAGAAACTCTTCCTCCTTCCAATGTTTTTTAATCCATTTTCTTGCCCGATACAGTTTCATTTCGACTGTTTTCACTTCRATRTTTTCYTGAAAAGCAATTTCTTGATAGCTTTTTTCTTCTAAGTAATGTGCGAGAACGACGTCACGGTAATTGTCGGGAAGTTCTCGCAGTTTTTGAGCAATGAGTAATTTTTGCTCTTTCGTCAATAATAAAGCCTCGATATTATGAGAGGATTTTATATTTTCCGCAGTTTCTTTACATAAGGAGAGTTCTTCGTTTTCTCTAGCTTTTTTTCTCTTATAATCAATAGCGTGATTGGTGGCAATACGTGCCATCCACGTTTTTAATCCGCGAAATTGATAATTTGGGAGAGAGGCGTGAATTTTTACGAATACTTCTTGTGTAACATCTTTAGCATCTTCTTCATGTCTTAAAATAGAAAAGATAACTTGAAAAATATAATGACGATATGTTTGTACAAGGATACGAAAAGCATGTTCGCTTCCTTGCTGTGCTTTTGCAACTAATTGTTTTTCCTCAATCGGTCTCTCCCTCCTTTTTGACGCATTCTATTATATAGACGTAAGAAATGATAAGTCACCCTACACATGTTATAAAAAAAGAATAATATATTTTTAGCAGGAGGGCTATATGAAAAAGGTGTGAAAAAATGGTAAAGAGAAGTATATAATGAGCAAAGAGGAAATGCTACATGGAGAAAGGATGTGAATGTTAGTAGGATAAGGTCCATACTAACAAACATGAAAATTAAAATATTAATAGCCGATGATAATTCTTTTATTAGAGAAGGTATGAAAATTATTTTAAATACATATGAAGAGTTTGAAGTATTAGATACCGTAAATGATGGAAAAGAAGCTGTAGCGTATTGTAAAAAGTATGAAGTTGATATTGCGCTTTTAGATGTTCGTATGCCAAACATGAACGGGGTAGAGGCGACGAAGTTAATTTGTGAAGAGACAAAAACGAAGCCTCTCATTTTAACGACGTTTGATGATGATGAATATATTTTGGATGCAGTAAAAAACGGAGCGAAAGGTTATTTATTAAAAAATAATGATCCGGAGCGTATTCGTGATGCGATAAAAGGAGTTTATAACGGTCAAACTGTTATGCAAGATGTAGTGCTTGATAAAATTAAGTCTAATTTAATGGAAAGTAAAGAGGAAGAATCTAAAATTGATAAGAGCCTTTTCACAGAAAGAGAGCTTAGTATTATCGCATTAATTGCGAAAGGTTTCTCAAATAAAGAAATTTCGAAGCAACTTTTCATATCTGAAGGAACGATTGCGAATTATATTACATCAGTTTTAGGGAAAACTGGACTAGAACATCGCACACAAATTGCGATTTATTACTTAACAGGGAAAGTAGATTAATGTTATGGAATTTTGGTTAAC
>NZ_JBFTMA010000634.1:0-2639 GCF_056396725.1 Bacillus sp. 05T31 | reverse complement strand
TTATTACCCTCTACATATAAAATCGTTTCTTTTGTTCCTTCATAACACCAGCTCTTCTCGACGACATTTTTCATATCCCACAATGTAATTAAACATCTTTCAATTACACTCTATATTTTCCCATAAACAATGCAATGTTAATCTTGCAAAAATATACATTTTGAAAGGATAGCATTATACTCAAGAATTTAGTATCATGATTCAAGGTACTATTTCAAGTTGGACGGAGGATACTATGAGCTTATTAACAGTAGAAAAACTAGGCCATACATTTGGCGATCGCACATTATTTAAAGATGTATCCATGCGTTTACTAGCAGGAGAACATGTCGGATTAGTCGGTGCAAACGGTGTTGGTAAATCAACATTTATGAATATTATTACTGGTCAACTTATCCATGATGAAGGCCGTGTAGAATGGACACCTGGTACAAATTACAGTTACTTAGACCAGCATACAATTTTAACACCTGGTCGCACAATTCGTGATGTATTAGCTGACGCGTTTTTACCTTTATTTGAAAAAGAAAAAGCTTTAAATGAAGTTGCAGAAAAAATGGGAACGGCAACACCGGAAGAATTAGAGAACCTTCTTGAGCAGATGGCAGAAATCCAAGATGCTCTCGAAGCAGGTGGTTTCTATTTACTAGATATGAAAATCGAAGAGGCAGCAAGAGGTCTTGGAATTGATGCAATCGGTTTAGATCGTGATGTTTCAGCACTAAGTGGTGGACAACGTACAAAAGTATTACTTGCAAAGCTATTACTTGAGCAACCAGAAGTGTTATTACTCGATGAGCCTACTAACTATTTAGACGTTGAACATATTCATTGGTTAACTAATTATTTAAAAGAATATCCACATGCATTCTTATTAATTTCTCATGATACGGAATTTATGAACAAATGCGTTGATGTTATTTTCCATCTAGAATTTACAAAAATGACGCGCTATACAGCGACATACGAAAAATTCCTAGAGTTAGCCGAAATTAATAAAAATCAACATATAAATGCTTATGAAAAACAGAAAGAGTTTATTAAAAAGCAGGAAGACTTTATTGCAAAGAACAAAGCTCGTTATTCAACGACAGGTCGTGCAAAAAGTCGTCAAAAACAACTTGATCGCATGGAGCGTATTGATCGTCCTGAAACAGCAATTAAGCCAGAGTTCTCATTTAAAGAGTGTCGTGCAAGTAGCCGTTTCGTCTTTGAAGGTGAAGATGTAGAAATCGGATATACACATCCGTTATTACCAAAACTAACAATGACAATTGAACGCGGTGAAAAAATTGCCATCGTTGGTTGTAATGGTGTTGGTAAATCAACATTACTAAAAACGATTTTAGGAAAAATTAAACCTTTAAGCGGTAAAACAAGTCTTGGTGACTTCTTAGAGCCTGCATACTTCGAGCAAGAAGTAAAAGCTGATAATATAACACCAATTGATGACGTTTGGAACACATTCCCTAGCATGGACCAACATCAAGTTCGTGCAATGTTAGCGAAATGCGGATTAAAAAATGAGCATATCTCTCGCCCGCTAAATCAATTAAGTGGTGGCGAACAAGCAAAAGTTCGTTTATGTAAGTTAATGGGTGAAGAAAGTAACTGGATCCTATTTGATGAGCCAACAAACCATCTTGATGTTACAGCAAAGGAAGAACTTCAAAAAGCTCTGAAGGCATATAAAGGGACAATCCTTCTTGTATGTCACGAACCAGAATTTTATGAAGGCTGGATTACAAAAACTTGGAATGTTGAAGAATGGTCACAAAATAATTCTTAATTATAATAGAAAATCCTTGCGTTCTATATGCAAGGATTTTTTATATTATAGTATGCCGTAAGCCTCAATCGAAACTCATTTAAACTAGGATATACCGCTAAATTAGCAAGCATACCTCTAATGACTGGAATTCTTGGATTTTGCAATCTCATTTCTGCTTCTAAAACATCTAAAGTTACAAGTAACTCATCATTTTCTAATTGATCAGCTAATGCTCGTTTAAATACAATAATTTCACTTAGAAAATGTTCCTTCACCTGTTCCTTAATAAGCTCGGAACTACAAAGAAATTCTCCTAGTCTCTCTTCATGTAGGACAGGTTCCTCCGAAGATTCTAGAAGCCCCTCTACTAAATTGTCTATCCTTTTTAAAATAAAAGCTGAGACATAGGACAAATCAATTTCTGGTGCATTTAAAATAATTAATTCTAAATACCCACGGCATATCCCTTCCACCATAATTACTAGATCTAACAAGTATGGAATAACCTTTTCACCATAAATGGACAGTAAGCTCTTCCGATAAAATGCATGAGACTCTAATTTCATCCTCATCATAAACTCTTCTACTTCTTTATTAAACGGAATTGCATTTTCTCTTGCATGCATAATAATAAATTCTTTATGTTTTTGCACATCAGTAAACTGACAATATAATTGTTTTTCAAATTTTTCACGTGGTAATAAAGATTCTTTTTCAATATCCAGCATTTTCTTCTGAATCTTGTCATAATAATATCGAAGTGTGGCCAATAATAACTCATCTTTTGATTTGAAATATAAATAAAAAGCTCCTTTTGATATACCACATGCGGTTATAAAAAGCTCCTTTTGATATACCACATGCGGTT
>NZ_JBFTMA010000633.1:0-3142 GCF_056396725.1 Bacillus sp. 05T31 | reverse complement strand
GCATCTAYCCATCGATATAAAAGCATTTTATTAAAATACATTTAATATTCCAGWGATTTTATGTTAATATTTAAAATATTAACATAAATAAAATAACCTACTTCTCATACAAAAAACCGTTAAAGTTCAACGTCTAACTTATTTTCAGTTAAAAATGGCATATGARTTGCRTRAAATGAGGTTGAGAAAGTTAGAAAACGTTTTTACTTTATACCGTAATTTTTGTGAAATAAAACATAAATAAAAGGAGCTTACTTACAATGAACGTCTCTTTACTTACACCTACTACTGATTTACAAGAAGAATACTTAGATTTTTATACCGAATGGAAAGATAGCGGTGAAACGATGATTCCATGGGTTATTTCAAAAGACCCTTCTAATTTTCCGACAATGATTCAAGAATTACACGACGCACATAACGGAATAAATATTCCTGAAAATTGGGTACCAGACTCTACGTATTGGCTCGTTACAGATGAAAATAGAATTATAGGAGCTGTTAATATACGTCATAGTTTAACTAATCACCTATTTAATGCTGGCGGTCATATCGGTTATGGTATTCGCCCTTCTGAAAGAAGAAAAGGCTATGCTACGAAGTTACTCGAGTTGTCATTAGAGAAAACGAAGGAATTAAACATCAAGAAAGTACTTGTCGTTTGTGACGAAGTGAATACAGCTTCAGAGAAAACGATTTTACATAACGGCGGTCTCCGTGATGAAGATTACACTGAAGAAGATGGTAATGTTGTAAGAAGGTATTGGGTTGAGCTGTGAATAAGTAAAAACAAGCCAGAAAGTGATTACACACTTTCTGGCCTATTTTATGCTGCTTCTATTTCAAACTGCACTGTAATACCACTCGGATCGATTACAGTAAATCCAGTTGTTATTTCGTTTACTTCGTGCTGCTTTTCTACTAATCTTTCCCTTACTTCATCTAACGCTTCTTTATGAGGTAATACAATCGTATACACCTTTAATCCAGTTGCATATGCTGGTGGATGTGGGTTATTTACCCCGTTCCACGTATTCGCACCAATATGGTGATGATACCCTCCTGCCGAAATAAATAAGCAATCATCTTCACGCTGCTGCACTTCAAAACCTACTGTTTCTACATAAAATTCATGAGACTTTTCTACATCAGCTATTCGTAAATGTACGTGTCCAACAACCGTATCAGCTGGTAATCCATCGACCTCATAATCAACGAGCGTTGCYAGTTCTTTTAARTCAATYGGCGTACTTCCTCCTGGCCCTTCTCCCCATTGATTACGTGGACGATCTGCATAAATCTCGATACCATTTCCCTCTAGATCTTGTAAATAAAACGCTTCGCTATACGTATGATCACTTGCACTATTAAATCTTGAAATTGGTAAAATTTCATTTGAATATGTATAACGTCCTTCTTGCTCAATCGGACTATCAATTACCTTTTTATTACGAATAACACCAAATAGTGCCGAAGCAAAAGCTTCACGAGTTGGAACTAAAAAGGCGACATGATATATACCCGTCGTACGTGGCTCTTGAAGCGCTGCATCTTCCACCTGCTCAAGAACGAGTAAAGCATTCTTACCACCTTTTCCAGCTAAATATGCTTTATTCCCCTCTTGCTTAATTACTTCTAAGCCTACTACATTCTCATAGAAAACAATTTGATGCTCTAAATCTTTCACTTTAAATTCTACATGACCAATACGTGTTTTTGGATGAATTTGTACCATGAATAACTTCCTCTCCAGTTTCCTTTAGTTTTTTATATAAGTTAATAGGCAATAGCCCTATTCAACGAATACACCTTAATTTTGTTTTTTTGTAGCATCAACTTTCAGCCATTTCTTCGATATTTCGCTTAATGTTCCATCTTGTTCTAATTCTTTTAGCGACTTATTTATATCTTCTAACTTTTCACTCTTTTTTGCAAATGGAAATGCGATCTCTCCCCATTCAAGTGGACCAAATCCCACTTTCACATTATCTAGTTTCGCCTTTGTGATTGTTGTTTCCACTTGAACTTTATCATTATAATAAGCATCAACGCGTCCCAGCCCTACTTCATTCAATTCCGCTGTTGGATCTTCTGAGAACGTTTTAATTGTAAAGGCATTATCTTTGTTTAATGCTTTTAACTCTTGTTCTCCTGCTGTGCCAAGCCCAACTCCTACCGTCTTTCCTTTTAAATCTTCTAGCGACTTAATTGTTTTATTATCTTTCTTCACCGCGAAAACAGAGCCTGAATACACATATGGGATTGAAAAGTCATATTTCTTTTTTCTTTCCGGAGAAACTGATAGTTCATTTGCAATCGTATCAATACGGCCTGAATCTAATAAACCGAATAATCCTTCAAAATCAGAAATATTCCATTCTACTTTATATCCAGCCTTTTTAGCAGCCGCTTCAATAATTTCAGCATCAAAACCTTTTACTTCAGAWGCATTTAATTGCCGTAAAAATTTTTTCGTACGTTCATTTTGTGGGTTTCGGAAAATCTCTTCTGGCGTTCCCTGCTCTACAATAATTCCATCAGCCATAAATATAATGCGATCCGCCACCTCTTTTGCAAAATTCATTTCATGTGTAACAATAACCATCGTTATATGCTGTCTTGCCAATTCTTTAATAACTTGCAATACCTCATTAACTAATTCTGGATCAAGTGCTGAAGTCGGTTCATCAAACAATAATACAGCTGGATTTAAAGCCATTGCCCTAGCAATCCCTACCCTTTGCTGTTGTCCACCTGATAACATCGTCGGATAAAAATCTTCTTTATCAGCTAAGCCTACTTGTTTTAATATTTCTCTCGCTATTCCATTTGCCTCTTCTTCACTTTTTTTCTGTACAACCGTTAATGCTGTTGTAATATTTTGCAATGCTGTTTTATTTTTAAATAAATTATAGTTTTGAAAAACCATAGCTGTTTTTTGACGTAATTTTATGATTTCTTTTTGATAAAGTTTCYTCGTATGAATCTCTAAATCTTCAATTCTAATACTRCCATCATCCGGTTGTTCTAATAAATTTAAACATCGTAGTAATGTCGATTTCCCTGAACCAGARGGTCCAATAATTACTACCACTTCCCCTTTTTTTACAGTAAGTGAGATTCCTTTCAGCACTTCATTATG
>NZ_JBFTMA010000632.1:0-2654 GCF_056396725.1 Bacillus sp. 05T31 | reverse complement strand
AGGTACTACACCACTTGCGGCGTTATCAATACCTTTAATTTGCTCACCACGTGCACGTAGCTTAGATAAGTTTAAAGCTACTCCGCCACCGATTTTCGATAATTGCATTGCAGTATTAATGTTAAAGCCRATTGAATTTAAGCTATCATCCATCTCTAACAAGAAACAAGACACCATTTCTCCTCTTCTGCTTCKTCCCGCATTTAAAAAGGTTGGTGTCGCTGGTTGGTAGTTTTGTTTTACAATCATGCTTGCGAAGTGTTTTGCCTTCGCAACATCACCGCGTCCTAAGTATAATGACACAATTGCTACACGATCTTCATAGCTTTCTAAGTATTGTTTTTGATCATTCGTTTTTAACGCATAATCTTTATAGAACTTAGATGCTGCCATATAAGATTGGAACTCGAAGTTTTCACCATAAGCGATGTTATAAACTCCTTCTACTTCCTCCAAGCTATACTCGTCCAGAACGTTGTAATAGTAATCATGTTCTTTCATATACTCCATTCGCTCTGCCACGCTATTAAAATGAACGGTATTCTCTCTAGCTTCTTCCATAAAGACTTCTAAYGCCTCTTTATCTTTATGAAGCTGATAAAAACCGTCCTGCATTTGCGTGATTTCATTATTCAGTTCAATGTGTCGCAATCTCCCGCACCCTTTCTTTAAAATATTCTACATCATTATTTGTTCCAGATAACTCAAATTTTGATACAATAGGCACTTCATATTTAGTAGAGATTTTGTCAGCACTTGCACCAAACATGTCTCCCCAATTACGATTGCCACTTGCAGATACGCCTTTTAATTTTTCATTATTGCGTTCTAAAAAGTCTAAAACACGTTCCGGTACATTTCCAAAACCTGTTGTATACGTAATAAGAATAAAGTCCTCATCTAATACTAGAGCTTCATCAATTTGAACGGCCGGCATATTTAATTTGTGAATGAAACGCTTCACGTTTCCTGTCATAGAATCATATGCAACTAACATTTCCGACCCTCCCTCTCCAATCTATATTCTCTGTATGTCGTTTCTTGATTTCTCTATATATTGTATTACGTTTCAAAATAAGACACAAGATATATGTATAAATTCTTTCTTTTTTTAAATTTCACTTTTCGACATGACCGTCGATTTTTTTCAATACAAAGACTATGAAACAACATTCTAAAACTCATGTCAATAAAGTGCTTTTCAAAAAAGTTGTCAACGAATTTAACCTTATTTTAAAAAAAGTTAACAATATTTTTTGTCATAAAACAGTAAATGCTGGAGTAATATATTTCTCCAGCATCACGCAAAAAAGAACAGACCTTAAACGATAATCTGTTCCAAAAAACGATTACATTTATCAATTTTACTTTATTAAATATTTATACATACTCTTTCGTTCCTCGTTACATACTAAAAGATAACTATTATAGAAAAAGATTATTATTATGGAACTTCAATTTATTTATGAAAAAAATCATTCAGGCTGCTCAATACGCAAAATATCTTTTACAAATATATGATGTGGATTCTCATCTTTATCGAGCATTGTACATACAGGAGCTTCTTCATCAAAGTATACGATCATTCCTTCTACGTACTGATATGTATGTTGAACTTGTACAGTTACTTTAATTTCTATTGCTTGCTCATATGCTCTTTTTATTTTCTGAAGCATTTTTGCTGAACATTTTCGTTTCTCTGGATACATAACCATTCCCATAAACCTATTCCCAGCTCTATCTTTCCACATGTAATCCCAATGTGGCAATATGCCTTGTTTAAAATCTCCCATAATTCTCCTCTCCTTTATCTTCTATTTATGAACGTGGTGTTTCTGAATATGTATAAATTACCTGTCCACCGCGCTTTGCGTTCCCGATAATATGTTTAAAATCTTCTCGATTCACAACAACTTCTCTGAACGTATAAAATACATCTTTCGTCGCAACATACTCCTTTATTTCACCATTTTTCAGCTGATCCAAAATTGTATTTGCTAATTGTTTATCCATGTATTTCACCTCTCTGCAATATTTTATTCTATCGCATCTTCTATAGGTCSACAACGGTAAAATTATCCCGTTACTATTAKGTAATTCACTTTCATTATTTTTATATCTATATCACTTTATTATATTCRCACTAAATATCATATACTAACATAGCTACTTCTCTATATCAAACTTTTTGATGCCCTGTATAACAAAGTTCCAAATCACTGTTTGATATTTTATTTTATGCTACAATATACATTTAGAACTAGGAGGGATACTATGATTCGGAAAGCAAAAAAGACAGATGCGGTAGAAGTAGCACCTTTATTGTATAACGCTCTGCACGAAATTGCTGAAAAAATCACAGGTAGCACAGTTGAAGCAAAAGTAATACTAGGACTTGAAACATGGTTCGTAAAAGAAAATAATCGATTGAGCTATGAAAACTGTTTAGTGGCTGAACAAGGTGGAAAGGTAGTTGGGGTTATTGTCGTTTATCACGGTAGTGACGCTGAACAACTTGATGCACCAATCATGCACTACTTAAGAGAACTACATGAAGACGAATCCATTACGTTAGAAAAAGAAGCTGAACTTGATGAGTATTATATTGACACATTGTCAGTTTCAAGTATGTACAGTGGACGTGGTATTGGCTC
>NZ_JBFTMA010000631.1:0-2663 GCF_056396725.1 Bacillus sp. 05T31 | reverse complement strand
TTTCAAGGCTTCGTGTTACTATAGTAGACAAGAATCCTCCCTATCCGATGGCGATTGCCGAATTAAAAAAAGAGAAAAAGATGTCGGTAGGCATCCAAATCAGACAGATAAAATATCTAAATAACATTGTGGAACAAGATTATCGTTTTATTAAGAAGCGTATACACTCTATGTTAGGGTTCAAATCATTTAAAACAGCAACTTCTATATTAATTGGTATTGAAGCCATGCATATGATTAAAAAAGGTCATATTCGTTTACGGCATCAGTCTATTCAAAATCAGAAAGAGTTCATTCATCAAGTATTTAATTTTATGACATAAGATATGATTCTGCTAGGAATCTATTATTATTTTGTTCTTCTTCATATATTTGCACCAGAACCTTCTTGCTTATTTTTTAAAATAAACAGCACCAAAGTTTTCATTAAATCTCTTACACCATATAGAAACYGMACCRTATGYACTTACATCTATYYCWTCAGGAATTTCRTAGTTTTGRTCKCCTTTRTTKCCCTTTAATTTTCCTAATTCAATATACTKRTRRTTTTTMACRTCYTCATTATTTTTCAAACGATYTGTAGGAACTAATACWACTCGYACATCTGGCCCRTTAGAWGTTGAAAAATYAGWAAGKCGTAAAAYACGTTTTCCATCMGCTAATTGATAGATTGTTSCTRYTCCAGTTGTTTCATGGACACCGTTYTGAAACTGACCTGAACTTATAACTTGATCTTGAACTTGTTTTGTTTTCATTGATTGCATTTCTGTCTGTGGCAACGCTTCATTCACTTGCTTATCAATAAATAATTTCTCCGGTCGGAACAAAGACCATAACATTCCCACGACAATTATAAATCCACCTATAAACCATATATATTTTCTTTTCATAAAGTAAAAGACCTCCGTTAATATACTGTGTAGTAGTATGTTAACAAGAAGGTCTTTCATTTCTCTTTCATAAATGTTACAAAAGTCTTTCGGCGTTCTTATTTTTTTCTGATGTGATGGGAAGAGTAAACCAAAATTCACTTCCCTGTTTTCTATCTGCGCGATYTCTYACACCAATTTCYCCTTTGTGCWTTTCAATCAATGATTTTGCAATRGCTARTCCAAGWCCRGAWCCTCCMGATTGTGAACTTCTTGATYGATCTGTYCTAAAAAARCGYTCAAATACGCGTARTTGRTCATTTGGAGAAATTCCYWYTCCTTCATCMCGCAAARTGAAYTGGACYTGTTGATTTTGCTTATTTTCCTCTACAATCAACTCAATTGTTCCAGAGACAGGGGAATATCGAATAGCATTATCTAACAAATTACCTATGACCCTTGCTATTTTACACGGCATAATTAATAGTCGGGGTAATCTATCAGGAACCTGCAATTGTAAATCAATCTGTTTGTCTTCTAATAAGACAGAATGTGACTCTAATACATCTAATAGAACTTTATCTATATGTGTGAAACTTGGATGAAAATCTACTTCATCAAACTCTAACTTTGAAAGTTCAAATAAGTCATTGATTAATCCACTTAATCTTTCTATTTCTTTTAAGATCGTTGCTAAGTATTGCTTTCTCATTTCAGGATCTTCAATCAGGTTATCTTGTAACGCTTCTATCATCAATTGTATGCTGGCCATAGGCGTTCGTAAGTCATGTGAAATATTCGTAATCAGCTCCTTACGTGCGTTTTCTCCTTCTTCTAACTGAGTAAACCCCTCTTCTAATTTTTTTGCCATCTGTTGAAAGGCTGTTGCTAATTCTTTAAACTCCTGTGGCTCTTTTCCAATTATATACATTGTTTCGAATTGTCTATCACTAAATTGTTTCGTTAATGCCATTAAATTTTTGATAGATCTCATGATAGGGCGTGTCATTAACCAGTAAATAAACGTTGAAATCATGAATGCCACAACCGCAATTATTGTTAATAGCCTTGTTTGTTCTGGTTCAAGTAACATTTTCGTCTCACTATACCATATAGCAAGTACCATGATACTCGTACTTAATACATTCATCAGTAATAATTGAATACGTAATCTCATGTTTCACTTCCTCCATTTGGCTCAAAACGATATCCTATMCCCCAAACCGTRTGAATCCARCGACTCTTTATCGTATGCTTCTCSAAYTTKTCACGTAAACGACTGACTAAAACAGTTACTATGTTTGTAGCCACTTCATATTCAGTATCCCAAATGAGTTCAAGAAGTTGCGAACGAGAAAAAACTTGTTTTGGATGCTTTGCCATGAGATAAAGTACCTCAAATTCTTTCGCTGTTAACTCCACTTTATTTTCACAAACCAATACACATCTCGTCTTTGGATAAATCTTTAAATCTGGACATTCTATCACTTCCGATAAGGATTCTTTTGCTTGTATCGGTACCTGGCTACCTCTTCTTAGTATAATTTGAACCCTTAATACTAATTCACGAGGGGAAAATGGCTTTGTTAMATAATCATCTGCSCCCATTGTTAAGCCTAAAATTCGATCCCTTTCCTCKCCCTTAGCMGTTAACATAATAATAGGGACATTKGATTGTTGACGAATTTCCTCGCATARTTCCCATCCATCTTTTTTCGGCATCATCAAATCTAAAATAATTAAATCTGGTTGATAAGTAAGGAATAAATTCCAACCTTCTGTACCATTTACAGC
>NZ_JBFTMA010000630.1:0-2679 GCF_056396725.1 Bacillus sp. 05T31 | reverse complement strand
AGGTGGCGGGTAATCTCATAGCCATAAGTTTCACGGCGGCTAATGATTTCCAGAACACATCCTTCCAGCGAACCTTTCAGCATTTCAGTTAAATTTTCCATATTCTGATCCTCCTTTACCCCCTATTCTGTCTGACTTATATTCAGTATCACAGAGTACTAAGGCTAATTTTTACTGAATAGCTTTTGAGAAACCTCACTATTCAGTATTACTTATTATAACTACATTGTATGACTAAGTAGATGGGATGTCAACTCGATTTTTAAATTTTTTCTTAAATCCGCTTTTGCCTATTGGATACTGAATATATTTTTAAAAACTACGCTATTCAGTATTACTCATTACCACTACATTGTATGACTATGTAGTGGTAATGTCAACTCGATTTTTAAATTTTTTCTTAAATCCGTTATTATCTATTGGATACTGCCTATTTTCTTCTTAAGAAATCTCACCACATACCTATCCAGCTAAGAAAAGGAAATACCCAAAACAAAAATTCCGCATTTTTATTTTGGGCGTTATAATATTCCGAAGTTAATGAATGTGGATAGCTCTCCTTATTAAAAAGACGGATCATTTTTTTGTTCTTCTACTAATGCACCTGTGCATCTAATACATGAGCTTGCGAATACATACAAACTCTTTATAAAGTCAACTCTACATATAGGACATCCTTTTTGTTACGATAACATCATATTCATATCTTCTGCTGCGGTTGTAATTAGTTTTAAACCGAATGTCTCTTGTAATACATCAAGCACACCAGGTGAAATAAATTCAGGTGCCTTTGGACCAATGCGAATATCTTGAATACCAAGACTAAATAGCCCAAGTAAAATGGCAACCGCTTTTTGTTCAAACCATGATAGAACAATACTCACTGGCAATTCATTCACTTCACATTGAAAAGCATCAGCTAAAGCGGCCGCTATTTTCACTGTAGAAATTGAATTATTACATTGTCCTAAGTCAATGTAACGCGGAATCTCCGTACCAGGTACAACCCCATAATTCACATCATTAAAGCGGAATCTCCCACAAGAAGTTGTTAAAATAATCGTTTCTGGCGGAAGTGACGTTGCTAATTCACGATAATATTCCCCGCCTTTTCCTGGTGCATCACAACCTGCAATGACAAAGAAACGCTTTATTTTCCCTTCCTTTACTGCCTCAATAATTTCTGGAGCTAACGATAATACGGTATTATGATGAAACCCTGTTACTAACTGTTCATCCGACTCCATATGTACTTCTGGAAGTTCTAGCGCTTTTTGAATCACTGGTGTAAAATCGTCATTTTCAATTTTTTGTACGCCCTCTAAGCCTGCAATTTCATATGAAAAAAATCGATCAGAGTATGATCCTTTAATTGGCATAACACAGTTCGTTGTCGCTAATATGGCACCTGTGAATTTTTCAAAAAGGCGTCGTTGATCATACCATGCCTTACCAATGTTTCCTTTTAAATGTTTATATTTTTTCAGCTGTGGATATCCGTGTGCTGGTAACATTTCAGAATGCGTATAAATATTAATTTCTTTTCCTTCTGTTTGCTTTAATAATTCCTCTAATGCAAATAAATTATGACCAGTAACTACAATTGCCTTACCTTCTACATGATTTTGTGTAATTTGAACAGGCTCTGGAACACCAAAGTGATTCGTATGTGCCTCATCTAATAACTCCATCACTCGTAAAGCTGACTTCCCTACTTTCATAGCCATATCAAAATGTTGTTGTTCATTAAAATTAGAATTTGTTAATGTCATATATAGCGCTTCTTGAGTTGTAGCATCTACAAATGCATCTGTATACCCTAGCTGCGCAGCATGCGTACGATAAGCCGCTATTCCTTTTAATCCAAACACAATCGTATCTTGTAAACTTGCAATTGTTTCATTCTTACCACAAACACCCATCACTTTACATCCGCCTGTTGGCGTTTGTTCACATTGATAACAAAACATAGCATCCCACCCTCTCCCAATCATTCATTACAAATCAAGCATAATACCCATTGAGAAAAAGGGATGTGATATGAATCAGAATAATATATGAAAATTTGTGACAGCTCATATTGTTGACATAATATTTTTATTGACGCTAAAAAACGAACACCTTTGTTTATGCTTTCAAATAGCTAGATGATTGATTTAGAGAACTATTAGCAACTAATAAGCATACAAAAACACTATTCTTTCTATCATTCAACAGAAAGAATAGCGTTTTTTCATTTTGAAGAACTATCAATTTTTTGATTAAAGATTTTATGGGAAATCGCTTTATTTACATTACATTCACACTACCTTAACATTGTTTGCATTATTTATATGATATATTTATATAGAAACTACTTAAGAAATTTCATATACATTGTTATCTTTATAATCTCTTAACTGATTGATAAGAGATTATGTTATATTTTCATACCAGGGGTGAATTAGGATGACTGAAACTTTAAAGACACTTATAATGCTTGATGTTACTTACGTTGTTATAGCCATTATGACGGTACTGGTATTTGTATACTTGGAATTAAAATCTCAGTAACTTATGCAGGCATAATTGATAGCTTCGCATTTAAATATAGTTAGAAGAAAGCGAGGAGAAAATTGTTTCTCCTCGCTTTTATATTCCCACAGTTTCTTATTTCAACAAATCCAATGTATGTATAAG
>NZ_JBFTMA010000629.1:0-2680 GCF_056396725.1 Bacillus sp. 05T31 | reverse complement strand
GGTCAGCAGCCTAAACCGCAGATCAATGAAGGATGTCCTAATACGTACTTACAAGGATTAGAATTCGCTATACAAGATGAGCAAAAAACAGTAGATTTTTATTTGGAAATTTCGGATGAAACATCGGATGCAACTATGAAAGATTTATTGCGCAGAATAGCTGCAGATGAACAAAATCATGCGGTATGGTTTTTATATTATTTTGTGAAAACGAAGTGAATATGAAAAAATGAATGGTTGATGTGGTGAATATATTAGAAATTAGTTTAAAACGTAGTGCAGTAATTGAGTGAAATACTGAAATACAAGTAGAAGGAAACCGTTTCATTAGTAGTGGGGCGGTTTTTTTGCGATGAAATACAAGTTACAAAGAGTATCGACAAAATATAGTAGTTGAATTTGGTATATAATGTATGAAACGAAAATGAAAATAAATAAGCTAGGAGCAAACATATGAAAAGAGGAATTACAGTAGATATTCTAGATGGATATGATAATTTACTTTGGAAGGTGTTAAAGCCAATTGATATTACTGTATTTGATTGGCAAGCCGTGGGAAGAGAGGAAGCTTATATAATAGTAGGGAATGGATTAGGTCCAGAATTATTTTCAGAGGATAACGAGATTATGGAAGGCTCAGAATTAAAAAAGTAAATAAAAGATAACATATATTATCTTTTATTTGTAGATTTAAAAGCATATCCAAAAGGGGAAGTACTAGGAGAAATTGAAACATATGAAGACTTTAAGGAGAGTAAGTGTGAAGTAGTCGTATTAGTAGCGGATGGTGATTACATACAAATTTATGCGAAAAAACAAGAAGAGATTGAAATGATGTATGAAAACGCACTGAATCAAGGATTTTATGTAGAATATATTACAGATGAAAATGATGGAAGGACTCGTATGTCAGTATGGTAGTAATTTGAAAGGGGAACAGCAATATGGAGAGAAATATAAGTAAAGAATATACAATTCGAATTGCTTCTGGAGAGGAAATCGATAGCATTATTACTCTATTAAAAGAGGTAGCGCGGTGGCTACAAGATAAAGAAGTAGATCAATGGCAGTACCTTTTAGGAGAAGAAGCTACGGCTGAAATATTAGAAGCCATAAAAGAGAAATATACGTATGTCGTAATGAAAGAAGAGGAAATTGTCGGTACGGTTACAGTATCTCCTAAACAAAATGATTGGGATGAACATATTTTTGGTAAAGAGGAAGTTTCTGATTCTTTATATATTCATAGATTTGTGGTGAAGCGGGAGTATAAGGGGAATGGAATAGGAGAATGGATTTTACAGTGGATAGACGAGAATGTGCAATGTGATAAAGAGTATTTGAAATTAGATTGCGTTGGGCATAATCTTACCTTGAATGATTTTTATAAGAAAAATGGTTTTGAATATGTTGGGAGTACGGATGGACTTAGTAAGTTTCAAAAGAGAAGGGGAATGTGAATGAATCAAACTACTACCGATTTAGTTAAAAGGTTAATAGGGGCACAGGTCAACATGGGATCATAAACCAGTTTGGRTTCATGGAGATGTWGCRCCAGGGAAYTTACTCGTTAARGATGGAAAGCTTTGTGCCGTAATTGATTTTGGTATWTTAGGAGTAGGAGACCCTGCTTGTGATGCAGCGATGGCATGGACATTTTTTGATAAGAATAGTAGAAACGTATTTAAAGAAGTATTAYRTATGGATGRAGAAACGTGGAATAGRGCGAGAGGATGGGCGCTTTGGAAGGCGTTAATTACATAYGATGCGAATAGGGATAGTAATRAGAARGTRRCAGAAGAATCTTATCGTGTRATTCAAGTRATTGTGGATGATTATRAGRGGKAATAGAAAAAGCTTATTTTGATTGTATATTTCAAAATAAGCTTTTTTACATGATTAAATATTAGGAATAGAAAGAAGGATTCTAACATTATTATACAGAATATTTAGATAATAGGAGGTGTCGAATTTTGAGTGAAATTGAGTTGAAAAGTAATGTAATTAAGACAGGGCGAGAGAAGGGGATTATTCTTCGGTTTATACTTGCTAGTCTAGTTGGGGTGTTTATGTTTTTCGTACCAGTTACGATAAACGGTGCTTCGTCAATTATGATTGATCATATCGTATCGTGGATTCGGACTTCAGTTCCTTCTGTAGTACCATATTACGCACTACTTGTAATGATAATTGGTGCGATTTATCCATTTTATACGAAGAAATGGAATGCATCTATCGTAGATATTTGTTTTTCTATTTTAAAAGTAGTAGGTGTTGTTTTCGGCGTATTATATTGTTTGAAAGTAGGACCAGCATGGTTCTTTGCGCCAGATGTTGGACCGTTTTTGTATGAGAAGTTAGTTATATCAGTAAGTTTACTCGTTCCAATTGGCTCAGCATTTTTAGCGTTATTAGTCGGGTACGGATTGCTTGAGTTTATCGGCACGTTTTGTCGTCCAATTATGAGACCGTTATGGAAAACACCTGGGCGATCAGCAATTGATGCGGTTGCTTCCTTTGTGGGGAGTTATTCACTTGCACTTCTTATTACTAACCGTGTTTATAAAGAAGGAAAGTATACGACGAAAGAAGCAGCGATTATCGCAACAGGATTTTCAACAGTATCCGCAACATTTATGATCATCATCGCAAAAACACTAGATATAATGCACTTATGGAA
>NZ_JBFTMA010000628.1:0-2687 GCF_056396725.1 Bacillus sp. 05T31 | reverse complement strand
GGTAATATACATACGGATGATCTAAAGCTGGATTTTACCATTCCTGAGGCAATGCCGAGTCATGCTGCATATATTCTTCGAAATGGAGGAGGAAAGGGTGTATTTTTTCAAATGTTGTTTCAGACTCTGGAACCTTTGGCCTCATGGAAGAATGACCTAAACCATGTACATCATTTCTTTTTTAATAATGAAGAGAGACCTATAGAATATACTTTTCACGTTGTACAAGAATGGCAAGTTTCATTATCAAAACGCGTGATACTTGGGATTACGGTGACTCCACGTCTTGTGTCAAATGATAAAAGGAAATTTACCAATTCTCCTATTGAACTAGATTATTTTCTATATACAAAAGAGCCTTTAATAGTTGAGAAGGCTGATATCTTTGATTTTCAATTGTGGGATGAAAAAGAAAAAGAGGCAGTGTCTTTTAGTACGTGGAAAGAAGAAGTGAAGGCTGATAAGTCGTTTCATTTTTATTCGAAACAAGAAAAAGAACAGTATTTTGAAAAAATTGAGGAGTTTGGATATGATGCTAACACGGTTAACATTTTAAAGAAAATTAATGTAGGAGAAGGCGGATTTGGAAAGTTCTTTGAAGGTTCTACTGATAATACAGGCTTGTTTTACAACCTTCTTGTGCCTACTATAAATGATAAAATTGAAGGAATTGATTCGCGAAATAAAAAAGAAGTTTCAGTTGTAACCACATGGTTCTTAGAAGTCTTAAAGATTTCAAAAGAATTGCCGGATTTGTTAGCAATGGTAGACAGCATTGAACAAATTAATGATTATATTTTGCCACTTCAAGACCGTTTTAATGAAGGAGAAGAAATTAAACAGAAAGTAGAACTATGGAGAAATAAAGGTGCAGAATTTCTCCAACTTCTCATTATATTAATGGAATACAAAGAAAACCAGGTAGACAAACTAGAAAGAGAGCAAAGTGACCGAAAAGAAAAACGCGACTTAGCAAGATGGAAATATGCAAACATCGATTATATTGCTCTGCATCAGGAGAAAGAGGAAGTGGATGGTGAATATTATGAGTTGGAACATAAACAATTGAAAGCAGTCTTTACTGTTAATGAATATCAACAGAATCTAATAGACCAAAAAGTGAATTTAGAACTAAAAAGAAGGATGGAAAAATTAGATGAAATCGAAATAAATAATCAAAAAATTTCTACGCTAATAAATTCTGATGATATGAAAGGATCAACAAATGATCTGGAAAGAATTAAGGCATATTTTACAAAACATTGGGAATTTATTTCTGAATATTGGGGAAATGAAATAAGTCGAAATGCACGCTCTATTCTCGCACATGAAAATAAAATTAAAGAATTAAAAATGGATTTGGATATAGAGAATACACAGAAAAGAGATTTAGAGTTTAAGATACATGATCTTTCAAATTGTATAAACCAATTTGAGATTAGGTTAGAGGATGCTTGTTTACAGTATGGGGCAGAGTTGCCATACCACATTTCTGACAGTATCGTTGAAATTGGATTAGAATTAAACGAAGTAAAAAGTGCTTTTGAGATCGCATTGAATACAAAGTCTAATTTGGAAAATGAAATTGTTAATACCAAAATAGATATTGTGAGACAGGAAGAGAGTATGAAAGCGATCAAAAAAGAAATAAATCAATTAGAGAATGAAAACATAGCAATTACAAAAATAGAAAAAGAATTACTAGCCAATATATCAAAGATTTTAAAAACAAACTTTTCTACTGAAATGGAAAGGGAGGAATACTACCGAATTAAACAAGAACTTGAAAATTACTTAAATAAAATTCAAGATACTGTTAAGGAACAATTGAGGAAAATGGGGGCTTTTCAAGATGATATTCACTTGATAGAGGAAGGCGATAAAATCGGCTCTTATATTCCAAATATCGACTTATTAAAGGTGAAAAAATTATTGGATACTAATCGTATAGAGTCTATGTATGGAACTGAATACCTTAATAATCTTTCTATAGAAGAGAAACGATATGAATTAGATCGGAATCCAGCATTACGATATAGTATTGTAATATTGGAAGATTCGTTTGAATCATTAGATCTTTCATTTATGGAACAAGAATTAATTCGTAGTTATGTAGTATTGGTTGATAAAACAAAATCAACTAAAAAGGATAAAATGAGTACAACGAATCCGTATTTAGACAAACAAGATGAGATGAATTTTTTATTTAAAGACTTAAGTTATGGTTTTCTTGAAGATGTGTATGAGTTCGATAAATGGAGAGTTATGCTGGAGAAAAGTATTGATGATTCTGATTATGAAATTGAAGTGTTAGAGGGGAAAATTAAAGAAATTGAAAAGGTTTTAAAGAAAATAGAGGTTCTTTTGAATGGAAAGCTCAAAACTGAATTGGCTCAAAAATTATTGGACCTTCAGGCAGAAGAAAGAAAATACATTGGTATCATATCAAATATGAAGGGACAATTGGAAGAGAAAGAAGAAGAGAGGAAAAAACAAGTGGAAGAAATTGAGTTGTTGAATCAAAAGATAGGTATTATTGAAAAGAATGAAAAAGAGCTCATATTATTAGAAAAAGAACTAGAACAAAACAAAGAAAACAAGAAGACAAAAGCAAATTTTCTTAGACAAGTTGAGGAAATGGAAAATCATATTACCCAATTTATAGAAGAAGAAAAGAAGATTACTGT
>NZ_JBFTMA010000627.1:0-2688 GCF_056396725.1 Bacillus sp. 05T31 | reverse complement strand
ATCAACAGGTGACATACATATTACGCCAGGTGAGCGTCTAGCAGTATTAAAACAGAATCACTTCGAATATGAAGAGTTCCCTGCACTAGAAACAGTAATGATGGGTCACACACGTCTTTATAAAGTAATGCAAGAGAAAAATGCAATTTACATGAAAGAAGACTTTAGTGATGAAGATGGCATGCGTGCTGCAGAACTTGAAGGTGAGTTCGCTGAGCTAAACGGTTGGGAAGCTGAGTCAGAAGCTGCAATCCTTCTAAAAGGATTAGGTATYGGYGAAGATATTCATGATAAAAAGATGTCTGAATTAACAGGGGCAGAGAAAGTAAAAGTATTACTTGCTCAAGCTTTATTCGGTCAACCTGACATTCTATTACTAGATGAGCCTACCAACCATTTGGACTTAAAAGCGATTCAATGGTTAGAAAACTTCTTAATGAACTTTGAAAATACAGTTATCGTTGTATCCCATGACCGTCACTTCTTAAATAAAGTATGTACGCACATGGCTGACCTTGATTTCGGTAAAATTCAATTATACGTTGGTAACTATGACTTCTGGTATGAATCAAGCCAATTAGCATTAAAACTAACGCAAGATTCTAACAAGAAAAAAGAAGAAAAAGTAAAAGAGTTACAAAACTTTATTGCACGCTTTAGCTCAAATGCATCTAAAGCGAAACAGGCAACTTCTCGTAAAAAATTGTTAGATAAAATTACATTAGATGATATTAGACCATCATCACGTCGTTATCCGTTCGTTGGTTTCACACCAGAACGTGAAGTAGGAAATGACCTATTAACAGTTGAAGGTATTTCGAAAACGATTGATGGCGAAAAAATATTAGATAATGTGAACTTCACTTTAAATAAAGGTGATAAAGTTGCATTTATCGGACGTAACGATATTGCGATGACAACATTATTTAAAATTCTTATGGGTGAAATGGAGCCAGATAGCGGTTCATTCAAATGGGGTGTAACAACATCTCAAGCTCATTTCCCAAGAGATAACTCTGAGTACTTCGAGAACAGTGATTACACTTTAATTGATTGGTTACGTCAGTTCTCTCCACAAGATGAATCAGAAAGTTTCTTACGTGGTTTCTTAGGCCGTATGCTATTCTCTGGTGAAGAAGTAAAGAAAAACGTTTCTGTTTTATCTGGAGGAGAAAAAGTTCGYTGTATGTTATCTAAAATGATGTTAAGCGGTGCAAACGTATTAACAYTWGATGATCCRACGAACCATTTAGACCTTGAGTCTATTACAGCTTTAAACAACGGTTTAATCACATTTAAAGGAACATTACTATTCACTTCTCATGACCATCAGTTCGTACAAACAATTGCAAACCGTATTATCGAAGTAACGCCAAACGGTGTAGTTGATAAGGTAGCAACGTATGATGAGTTCTTAGAAAGTCAAGAACTTCAAAAACAAGTTGATGCAATGTACAAAGGTCAATAATAAATGATTAAAACCCTCGCTTTCTTTTATGAGAGCGGGGGTTTTTTAATATAAAGTGGGGGGAGGATTAAAATGAATAATTATTCAAAAATAACATTAGCGATGGTAAGAAATTTTTGAAGCGTGGATAAACCCTGAAATGATGAAGAAATGGTTTTTTACATTGGAAGGGACGGATAAAGTAACGGAAAATACTCCTGAAGTAGGAGGGAGTTGGGAAATTATTGATCATCGTGGCGGAAAAGATTATCGAGCAATTGGGGAATATATCGAAATGAATCGTCCTAAAAAAAATTAATATTTATATTGAAGATATCACAGTTTAGTGAATTATTAGATAAAATCACAGTTGAAATAAAAGAGAAACAACAAGGATCTGAAATGATATTTTCACAAAATATAATCGTTGCTCATGAAGAAGATTTGACAAAATATGATGTTGAAAAAGCTTTAAAGGGGTGTCATGATGGCTCTGAACATAGTTGGAATTAATATTCATGGGACTTAAAGAATTGTTTAAAAGAAGAGGGAATAGCTACAAAGGATGATAAACGGTAGTCGAAAAAGTGTAGTTTGAGCAAATTGCCCAAACTACACTTTTTATTTTATGAAATTGGGTAGTTTACATGAATGTACCAAAATTGGAGATAGATTAGTTTGCAAATGAGGAAATAAAGGATTATAGTTTGTGGAGTCATAATTAGTGGATGAGCCCCTGGGAGAAAACAGGAAATGTTACAAATGTATTTTGTAAAATAGAAACCAAAGTCAAACTGTTTAAAAAGAAATAGTTGAATAAATAAAAGCTACAAATTATAATTACTAATATTCTTCATATAGTTAAACAAATAAAATCTATTTGAAGAAGAAAAATTAAATAGAGAGACAGACTTATATAAAATAAGCCTTGGATGATCAAAAGAGGTGGAGAGATGCAACAATTTTTATTAAAGAGTAAACGAGTATTAAGTAATCATTTTGGATTTTTCGTATTTGCCGTTATTTTACTTTGGTTAAAAACATATGCAGCATATGTAACAGAATTTAATTTAGGGATATCGAACACAATCCAAAAGTTCTTACTGTTTTTCAACCCGTTAAGCTCAGCAGTTCTATTTTTAGGGCTCGCATTATTCGCGAAAGGGAAACGAGCTTACATTTGGTTAATTATTATTAATTTGCTAATGTCTATACTTTTATATGCCAACGTAGTATATTAT
>NZ_JBFTMA010000626.1:0-4128 GCF_056396725.1 Bacillus sp. 05T31 | reverse complement strand
GGATATGTGAAAAAGAATGGACAAGATGGATGGAATTTATTTGAACAGCTTAAGAAAAATGAAGTTACAGTAGCTGGGGCAAACCAAGAAGCGTTAGACCCAGTTGTAACAGGTGCGAAAGATATGGTAATTGCGGGTGTTGACTATATGACGTACAGTGCAAAAGCAAAGGGTGAACCGGTTGATATCGTATATCCAAAAAGCGGAACAGTCATTAGTCCACGTGCAGCAGGCATTATGAAGGATAGTAAAAATGTAGAAGGTGCAAAAGAGTTTATTGATTATTTATTATCAGATGATGTGCAAAAACAAGTTTCTAAAGCGTATTTGTTGCCCGGTAGAAAAGATATAAAAGCTGAAAATAGACCGAATGTAGAAGAGATTCCAGTATTAAATATTGATTGGAAAACAGTTGAGAAAGAACAAGATGAAATAGCAAAACAATTTAAGAAAGTATTTCAATAAGATGGTGATTACATGGTAAATCGATTCGTATCAGTAAGACAAGTTGGAATGACAGTAGCGTTGTTACTTGTGGCGATGTTAATCGTCATTCCGATTTTTCTCATTTTATTTTCTAGTGTATATGAAAATAGCAGTTGGAATTTTTTAAAGCCTTTTGAAGTCATGCAGAGTGGTGGATTAGCTGGAATTTTTCTAAATTCGATGCTTCTAGGTGTACTCGTTGTAATAGGAGCTACAATATTTGCGTTTCCATTGGCGTTCATTATGAGCAAAACAGATGTAGGAAAGTATAGTAAGTTAGATATTGTTTTTATGATCCCATTTATGACCCCGCCCTATATCGGATCGATGGGCTGGATTTTGTTCATGCAACCTAACGGTTATTTTGAACAATTTTTTCCGGCTTTAAAGCCGATTTCATCATCGTTTTTTAGTTTAGGCGGTATGGTTTTAATTATGAGTCTGCATTTATTCCCATTCCTTTACTTCATGTTGAAAAACACGTTACTTCAGATTGGGAGTAGTAAAGAAGAAGCTGCAGCAGTTCATGGTGGAAGTTTTTTCTATCGTTTAAGAAAAATAATACTACCGTTATTGTTATCAAGTTATGTAATGGGTGCTTTACTCATTTTCGTAAAGACGATTGCTGAATTTGGAACACCAGCTACATTCGGACGTAGAATAGGATTCCATGTGTTAACATCTGAGATTCATAAATTTATCTCTAGTTGGCCGATTGATTTTGGCAGTGCCACAGCATTATCTTCTTTATTACTTAGTGCGTGTATGCTCATTTGGTATATGCAAAATGTATTGAATCGAAAGTATACATATGCAATGGTTAGTGGAAAAGGTGTGAAATCTAAAAGGTATACTTTGTCTATATTTGCGCGCGTTATAGCATGGGTTTATGTAATTGGTTTACTAATAGTAGCAATTGGAATCCCATACTTTTCTATACTTATTGCTTCTTTGTCGAAGTTAAGAGGCGGTGGCTTACATTTTAATAACTTTACAACAAGCCATTATGAAGCATTATTTACAATTGGTTCTCCGGGATTAGAAGCTTTATGGAACAGTTTTCTTTTTTCACTCGTAACGGCGATTGTTGCTGTAATTATTGGCGTATTTTTGGCGCTTATGATTCGAAAGGGGAAAAAGTCCTCTGAAAAATGGCTTGATATGTGCGGCATGTTACCGAATATGGTACCAGGAATAGTGATGGTTGTAGGGCTTATTTTATTTTGGAATTCACCCTATATGCCTATGTCAATTTACAATACACCAGTCATGGTTATCGTAACGTATGTTGTTCTCTTTTTACCTTATACGGTGCAGTATGTAAAAGCATCGCTCGGACAAATTGATGATTCTCTTGTACAGGCAGGAAGTATTTTTTCCGGGAATTATATTTATATTTTTAGAAAAATAATATTGCCGCTTATTATTCCAGGAATTCTTGCTGGATGGGCGATGACATTTACGATTTCGATAAGAGAGTTAGTAGCATCGCTTCTCGTACTACCTCCATCAGTAGAAACGTCAGCAACGTTTATTTTTGCTCAATTTGAACAAGGAGAAGTATCTATAGGAATGGCAATGGCTGTTGTTTCTGTTGGGCTTACAACAATGTGCTTATTACTTCTGCAACATATGGARCAAAAACGAAAAGGRGTAGCATGATGAGGATGGAAGTATGGGGAGGAGCGGGAGAATACGGTCGTTCCTGCTATTTTGTAAAAAATAAAGAGACAAAAATAGTATTTGATTGTGGTATTAATCGATCATATGAGGATAGTTATCCCAAAATAGAAAGAGAAGTTGTTCCATTTTTGGATGCAGTATTTTTATCACATATTCATGAAGACCATACGATGGGTTTACCTTTACTAGCAAAGTATGGATATAAGAAAAAAATTTGGACGACTCGTTATACGAAGGAGCAACTTCCAGCTTATTTTGAAAAATGGGGAAACTACAATCTTTCAAAAGGGTGGAATTTACCTTATAACGATCAAAATATTAAAGATCTAAATTATGTATGTATTGATGAGATTAGTGGAACGAGTAGACGAATTATGTGCAGAAATTGAACGAGTTGCTCAAAATAAAGGAACAGCATTACTACCACTGCCCTCACTTGGTAGGGCGCAAGATATAGTATTKTATTTATATGAACGATATAAAGAACTTCCAATTATAGTAGATAAAGAAATTTTKGCTGGATTTGAAGAGATGTTCATATATAAAGATTGGTTAAAAAATAAAGAAAAACTTGAACGGGTTGTGGAGGTTTTAAAAAGAAACATAATAGTTATGGATAATGACATTTGTATGCAAAATAGTTAYGGAATAGTTGTAATGAGTGATGCGAATATGCAAACGAAACGAGCACAGTTGTATTATGAACAACTTCGGCATGAAGAACGAAATTCGATTATCTTTACTGGACATATTGCTAAAGGAAGTTTTGCAGAAAAAGTTTTGAAGGAACGTGTAGGTAAAGAATGTAGGGTGAAGCGAGTTCCATATAAAGTTCATCAAAGTATAAGTGACGTTAAGGAAATGTTAAATACACTATTACCAGAACATACGGTGTTAGTACAYGCTTTGAAAGAGGATACGGATCRATTRCAGRAAAAGCTTAGCATAGCAGGATATAAAAATGTATATTCACTTGCAATGGAATGTGTAGAAGTCATATAAAATGTAAAGGAGATTGGTATATGAAAAAAGTATTTGTATTCGTAAGTATTTTCTTTTGTTGTTTCCTTTATAACGTTAAGGAAGGTTTTGCTGCTAGTCCAATGAAACCTAGCTTTGAAGTGAAGTTATTATTAAAGCCAGAACAAGTATTAGGTTATAACAAAGAGATGAAGCAAGAGGTACTAGAACATTTCCAGGCTGGTACAAATTATGAAAGAATACAAGTGGAATTTTTAGATACGGCGAATAAAAGTTTAAGTAATGAAGGTTGGTTTGCGAGGATCCGAAAGAAAGAATTTAGTAAAGATTTTGAGCTAACATATAAAAAGAGATACCCGATTCAAAATGGTATGATTCAAGATGCATTAGAAGTAGCTAAGAAGGATGGATTTGATAGTAAAACTGATAACTATGAGGCAGAAATAGATTGGGGATTTGAGAAGAAAACATTAAGTATTTCAAATAAGAAAAGTTATAGTGCTAAAGGATATGGGATACTTGATTTACCAAATGAACAAGCTGCTCAAAATATGTTAATAGAAAAGTTACCAGGGAAAATGAACAAATGGTTGTATACGAATTGGGGAGAAGAAATGCTCAAGAATTCTCGTATTTACGGTCCTGTATTAATGAAACGGTATACAGGGGAGTTTGAAAATATAAAAACCAATATTGAAGTTTGGCCACTAAGTAATACAGGGAAAATAGAAGATGATTTCGTAATAGAAGTGTCGTTTAAAACAAATGAGGAAAGTATTGCAACAAAACAAAGAGAATTATTAATGGCGAGTATAGAGAAAAAAGGATGGTTGTTACCGAAAGATAGTTTGAAGACAGAGCTTATTTTTCAGTAAATAGGAAAGAAGGAATCCATGTGCCATGGATTCCTTCTTCTAATATATGAGCATTAAGCTAAATCAGCTGACACGAACATATCATTATTTTGAAGGTTTTTAG
>NZ_JBFTMA010000625.1:0-2688 GCF_056396725.1 Bacillus sp. 05T31 | reverse complement strand
GTATTTGCACCATTTGCATTTATTATGGGTGTACCTTGGCATGAAGCAGTTAATGCAGGGAATATTATGGCGACAAAACTTGTATCAAATGAATTTGTTGCGATGACAGATTTAGCACAAGGAAACTTTAATTTCTCAGATAGAACGACAGCGATTATATCTGTATTCTTAGTTTCATTTGCAAACTTCTCTTCAATTGGAATTATTGCTGGGGCAGTTAAGAGCTTAAATGAAAAACAAGGAAATGTAGTCGCAAGATTTGGTTTGAAATTACTTTTCGGTGCAACATTAGTAAGTTTCTTATCAGCAACGATTGTAGGCTTACTATTTTAATAGATCCATATAATATGAAAAGGAATGGTGATTGTAATGAGAATGGTAGATATTATTGCGAAAAAACGTGATGGAAAAGAATTAACAACTGAAGAAATTAATTTCTTTATTAACGGTTATACAGACGGAAGTATTCCTGATTATCAAGYRAGTKCACTTGCAATGGCAATTTTCTTYMAAGATATGACGGATCGTGAACGTGCAGACTTAACAATGGCAATGGTTGAATCTGGAGAAACAATCGACTTATCAGCAATTGAAGGAATTAAGGTAGACAAACATTCAACTGGCGGTGTTGGTGATACAACAACATTAGTATTAGGACCATTAGTTGCTGCTTTAGATGTACCAGTAGCAAAAATGTCTGGTCGTGGTTTAGGACATACKGGCGGAACAATCGATAAATTAGAAGCAGTGGAAGGATTCCACGTTGAAATTACGAAAGAGCAGTTCATTGATATTGTAAACCGTGACAAAGTAGCTGTTATCGGACAAACAGGAAACTTAACACCTGCAGATAAAAAGATTTATGCATTACGTGATGTAACAGGAACAGTAAATTCAATTCCTCTAATTGCAAGTTCAATTATGAGTAAAAAAATTGCAGCGGGTGCTGATGCAATCGTACTTGATGTAAAAACAGGTGCTGGTGCATTTATGAAAACCGAAGAAGATGCAAAAGAATTAGCTCATGCAATGGTACGTATCGGAAATAATGTTGGACGTCAAACGATGGCAGTAATTTCAGATATGTCACAACCTCTTGGTTTTGCGATTGGTAACGCTCTAGAAGTGAAGGAAGCAATTGATACTTTAAAAGGCGAAGGTCCAGAAGATTTAACAGAATTAGTACTTGTATTAGGAAGCCAAATGGTCGTACTTGCGAAAAAAGCAAATACATTAGAAGAAGCTCGTGAAATGCTAATTGAAGTGATGAAAAATGGAAAAGCAACTGAGAAATTTAAAGAGTTCTTAAGCAACCAAGGCGGAGACAGCTCGATTGTAGACAATCCAGAAAAAATGCCACAAGCGAAGTATGTAATTGATGTACCTGCAAAAACTTCAGGTGTGATTTCAAACATTGTTGCAGATGAAATCGGTATCGCAGCTATGTTACTTGGTGCTGGCCGTGCAACAAAAGAAGATGAAATCGATTTAGCAGTAGGACTAATGTTACGTAAAAAAGTTGGCGATGCAGTAAAAGAAGGCGAGCCGTTCGTAACGATCTATGCAAATCGCGAAAATGTAGAAGATGTAAAAGCAAAAATCTATGAGAACATTTCTATCGCTGAAACAGCAGTGGCTCCTAAATTAGTTTATACAGTTATTACTGACTAATCATAATTACATTTACTTTGAGGAGGAAATAATATGGATAAGAAAAAATATATCGAAGAAGCAAATAAGATGTTATCGAAAGCGTATATTCCGTATTCTAAATTTCCTGTTGGTGCAGCGCTAGTTACAAAAGAAGGTAAAATCTATACTGGTTGTAATATAGAAAACGCTTCTTACGGTTTATGTAACTGTGCAGAAAGAACAGCAATATTTAAAGCAGTATCAGAAGGTGAGCGCGACTTTAGTTACTTAGTCATTACAGGAGAAACTGACGGACCTATTTCACCATGTGGTGCTTGTAGACAAGTTATTGCTGAATTTTGTGATCCGAAAATGCCAGTTTTACTAACAAATGTAAAAGGCGATGAAAAAGAAGTGACTGTAGAGCAGTTACTGCCTGGTGCCTTTTCAATTGAAGATTTAAAATAAGTTAAAAGGCCATTCCACAATTAATAGTTGTGGAATGGCCTTTTTTATTTTCAATAATAGAATGTAATAATCTGTTCATATTCCGTTCATAAACTTTGCGTAAAATGATTGCAGTGAATATGGAAAGTGACGATATAAATTGTCGTTCTACAGCAGGAGGAATATGATGAAGAAATTATATAATGCAGCATTCATTTACTTAATTATTGGTTTATTATCAGGAATATTTGCTAGAGAGTATACGAAAGCGCAAGGAATTAAAGGATCCACTATGTTGCAATTAGTGCATACGCACGTATTAGTATTAGGATTCATATTCTTTTTGGTCGCTTTCGCTCTATTTAAAGTATTTAATGTCCGTGAAACAAAAAGTTTTCGTCTATGGTTTGTTGTGTATAACATAGGATTAATTTTTACTATTGCTACAATGGTATTTAGAGGTCTTCTACAAGTAAACGGAACTGACTTTAACGGTTTAAGCCATATGACTGGATTAGCTCATGTCATTATAAGTATCGGGCTCGTTTGGTTTATGATTTTGCTTAAAAAGTCTTTTAAATAGGTAGGAGTGGAGAATATGAATATAGC
>NZ_JBFTMA010000624.1:0-2690 GCF_056396725.1 Bacillus sp. 05T31 | reverse complement strand
ATTTAAATCCATCTCGAGATTGATTTTTTAATGCTGTTTATAATTACCAATCTCTTCATTTATTTCGATACACTCATATGCAAAAGTAGCTGTGCAGCAATTAGACTGAACCTTAAATATGTACTAAATTGTGTGGGGAAGGAAGTACATTTTATATAATCTCATTACCTAAAAACCCCTATATAGTTGGTATTCTTCTTCTTTTAAGACAGAAAGGATTTTTAATATAATGTATGAAGTTCTAACTCAGACTTCTTACTACACACACTCTTACGCACATAGAAATAACGCTTTTAATATATGATTTGTAACAAAAAATAAATAACAAGAAAACAAATTGAAACAAAAGTCACATAAAGTAATAATTTTGTAACATCAATGTAACATATAATTTTTTAACATACAATAGTTTTTTTACAGTATTTTTTATAAGCATATACTCATTGAACATCTGCCTTCCTTACAATATATCCCCAGATACTTTAAATACCGTTGCTATCCCTTCGATGTATTTTTCAGGCTAGATACAGTTTTTTATTTACTACTATTCTTAAAACTACATTGGTTTGTGAGCTTTCTTTTCAACCTCTCATATTTGCAACATTGTCTTCTTCATATTTCACTTATTACATAATTCCTCTAAAAATATGTGTATCCTATGCTCTCTTATAGTATCTATGCACTACAACTCAATAAATAAGCACACCCTCTTCAATAGTAATCTCAAGATTCGTTCCGCTTTCATTTTCGTGCACTCTACTTTCACACAAAGGAGAATTGACAAATAAAYAAGTGCTAATATAAGAAATATATATAATGCCATACTTCATCAATATTGTATGCTTGCTTGTTTCTTTCATCTTTCACAACAAATTCTATATGATAATAGGTGCACTTCTTCTATTCATGAAGTTTTTGATGTACCATTATGACTCTCTCAATTCTGTCAAAACAGTCACTTCTTTTTTTTATTTTTTCTTTCTCAAATAGTTCTGATTTTCCCATTGATTCTTTTACCATAAATGTATAACCGCCATAAGATTGTTTGGATTGTAGAGGTAAATCTTTATTTTCGATGACGGATTGTATATCAAATCGTTTTACACCAAAAAGTATACCTACTTCTGTTTCATCCATCATAGCTAAACAACACAGTGATACTGTCGCTCGTCTCTTTACTTTGGTTGCACAAGTCATCAGTGTATGAGCTAACTGAGCGGGACTAAGTTTTCTTCCAACTTCTGTACTAATAGGAACTGCACCTATAGCTGTAGTTCACTTACTTCCCTTAAACCGAATAAAAGCAAACGACTCTGTAAATGGATCTAGTCCATATTTTCTGCATACAAAATGATAATATTGCCGCTTTTCTTCCTCTGTTAGCTGTGATAAATCACTATTTATTGCCAATCTACCTAATATAATTTGTATTTCCTCAACCACTGTTGGTCTTTCCTTCGTACTAGGTATAAAAGAGCGTTCTAATATATTCGGAAACGTATTGAGTTCTTGCTTTTGTTTCTTATAATAAGTGACAATTTTTCACTTTGAGCTGACCTTACAAAAGGCGTGTCTTACTTGAGACAGAGTAACTTTGACTCCTTTGTTTAAAAGATAACTGTACAGCTTTCGATACCCCATTCACCCTTTTAAAAGTTTAAATTGCATGACAAGATAAGCCACTGTCTTTTTACGTCTTTTCTTATTTTCAGTAGGCTTACGATGAATAAAATCTATGTATATATAAAATAACCTTATATTTATTATGAGGAGCATTTATGGTTGCTGTTGCAAAATTAAAAAAGCATACTCAGATTAATAAATGAATAATATTTCAAGTAATTGTTTTGGTGTATTTCATGCTGAAAAGCAGGAGCTTGATTAAAGATTTCTTCTCTGTTTTTATAGGCTCAAGTGCAAGGAACGGAGAAATTTATCGACATGAGGCATTACAATTGGCAAAAGGAAAATTTGTATGTTATCTGAGTGACGATGATTCATGGTTTCCTGATCACTTACAATACATGGAGCAAGCTTTATCCAAAGCAGATTTTGTACATAGCCGCTATATGGCTATTGTGAATAAGTAACAAATGATGGCCATTCAGGGATCATTTGAGGAACTTGAGACTCGCGATCGTATGTTGAAAGAGTCATATAAATTTTAGTCCTACGATTGCTGGATACCGCATAGATACCTACCCTCGTCTTCTTGAAGGATGGAGCCCTGAACCAGAGGATGTGTGGAGTGATCTTAATATGTGGCGAAAATTTCTAAAGCTAGATAATATAACTTTTCATTCAATACCAGCTGTAACTGCTCTTATTCTTCCTTCTCCCTTTAGAACTAACATGACATTACAAGAAAGAGAAGCAGAAACGGCATTTTGGGCAAAACAAATTCGTTGCCAATCTTTTCGTTCTGCTATTCAAGATACATTTTTTACACTCTAATTCTAGATGGTCCTGCTGCAAAGATGCCTAAAATGTAGAAAGAATTGGATGAAGGGATTATAAATAAAAAATCGATTTCCTGTACGTTAAGAAATCGATTTTTTAATGAGTATTTTATGTCTTGATTAGAAACGAGCTTAATTAAATAAGTCCTGTGTACTGCTTGTAATACGTGCTAATTCAGTAACTACAATTACATCACCTTCACGCAGATTCTCTAACATGCGTAATAACTC
>NZ_JBFTMA010000623.1:0-2693 GCF_056396725.1 Bacillus sp. 05T31 | reverse complement strand
ACGTTAAATTGTAAGTTGTTTCCGCCTCCAGAGTCAGAGTAACTCGTTTTTATATAATCAAGTTCAGCTGGTTCAAAAGTATTATGATCCTTTTTTAATTCTTTAATATATTGGTCGATATTAGATCCTTTTTTAAAGACTACAAATATAGTTGCAAGATTGTTTTGAGTTGTCTGTCCCCATTGTGCATCTTCTGCACTAGATCCCATTCGCAAAATAACATCTGTTACATCAGAATTAGAGAGGAGTTTCTTTTCGAAATCAAAGGCTTTTTGTTTTTTAGCTTCAGAATCATAATCACCTGGAAATGTCATGTTAACGGAAAGCATTGTATCGTCCTCAGACTTTATGTTAGCTTTCGGAAGTAGTATGTAGGCTGCAATTGATCCTGCAAATAATAAAAAAGAAGTGAGTAGAATGATAAACTTATGAGAAAGAGCCCACTTTAATGTAGTGACATATCGCGGTGAAGAATGTGAATTGCGACGTTTTGTTTTTTTGAGCAGTAAAAAAGCCATAAGTGGAACGACCGTTAATGCCACAATTAAGGAAGAAAGTATAGAATACACAACTGCTAACACCATAGGTAACATTAGTTTTCCGATTACTCCCGATACGAGACCGATAGGTAAAAAAACGGCGACTGTCGTTAAAGTAGAAGAGGTAATTGCGACGGCGACCTCTTTTGTTGCATCGAGAATAATATCTTTAGAGAAAGATYCTTTTTGTAAACGACGGAAAATATTCTCGATGACAACGATACTATCATCGACGAGACGTCCAACTGCAACGGCTAAGCCACCAAGRGTTAGAATGTTAAGTGTGATGTTAGATTGATGGAGTAAAAATAGTGTTAATAAAATAGATAATGGAATACTAACGACAGCGATGAGTGTTGTTCGGAAGCTGCGTAAAAAGATTAAGATAATGAGAGTTGCAGCAATTGCCCCAAGGATTACTTCTTTTCCCATACTAGTAACAGCATTTTCAACTTGCTCATGAGTTGAAGCTAAAAGTTTAATAGAGAATTGATCTTTATATTGCTTGCTTATATCTTTAATCTTTTTATCAATCTCTTTTCCGATTGCAACCGCATTTTTACTCGGCTCTTTCATGATGATTAATCCTGTTCCTTCTTCCCCGTTTATGTGCGAGATTGTATCGTAATGTTGTTTTAATTCAATTTGAGCAACATCTTGTAATTTTACTTGAGGTGTAACGGTGATATTTTTTATGTCATTTACATTTTTTATATCCCCGATGACACGAAGATTGTATTCTGCCTTATTAACGGTAATTGCTCCGGCTGGAGTGGAAGTTTCTTTTCCTTGTAAAACTGTTAATACTTGCTGTGATGTTACGTTTTTATCTTTTAGTTGGTTAGGATCAAGTACGATGGATAATTCGGAAGTTGATTTTCCGAAAAACATAACATTGGCAACACCATCAATGCTTTCGAGTTGTGGTACGATTTCTTTCTCAATTTGTTTTTCGTCAGCTTTTGAAAATCCGTTTTGCTTCTGGATGGTAATTTGAGCGAGTGGAATCATAGAAGTGTTTAATTGGCTAACAACAGGTTTAGTTACATCTTTAGGTAATTTAATCGTATTAATTGTTTTTTCGACTTCGCGTGCCGCGTCTTTCATATTTGCCTTGRATGTATATGCAATGTCGATGCGTGATAATCCCTCATGTGTGGAAGAAGTGATGCCATCGATATGTTCTAAATTACGAAATTGTTTTTCAAGGGGGTCAGTTACGTCCTTGGTCATCGTTTCAGCATCGAGCCCTTGAGATAATGTCGTAACAGTTATTGCAGGGTTATCGATGCTTGGTAAAAATTCCATAGGTAATTTAGAGCCGGAATAAACACCGAGTATGGAAATGAGAAAAACCATAATAATAATAGCGGCTCGGTTTTTTAATGAAAATTTTGTTAACCTATCCATAAAATAATTCCTCCATTAGTTTATTTATAGTTTTGTGGGCACTTTCTTACTATATAACAAAAATTGGATATCTTTCATTAATTAAATGTAAAAAAAATCTAACAATAATCTTAATTTAATATTTCGAGGGGAAGTTTGTTATTTGTGGAAGCAAAATTCCTGATTGGAGAGAATAATCAGGAATTAAAGTTTTGCTCTAGTATAGTGGCCAAGTTTTTTGTTACTCTACATTTAAATGATTATTTGTCCTTCTTAAGCAGAACTATAGTAATTATAAAATTAAAAAAGGAGAAGACTAAAGGTTAGGAAGTTATTGTGAAATACTGCCTGGTTGATGATAGTGTATAGTAACTTGTATACAATCAAAATGAATGTTTTTAGTAGAAAGGGTAAGGGTTCTTTCTATAGAAGAAAGTAGGATAGATAACTTTTTGTATTTTTTTATAAAAAATACTTGTTATTTAAAAACCATGATGGTATATTAATAAACGTCGCTGATGCGGAAACGCAAAAAACGACAAAAAAGAAATTCAAAACATAGTTGACATCGAAAAATGAAGATGTTAATATGATGAAGTCGCTTTTGAAGCGGCARACAAGTTCTTTGAAAACTGAACGAAACAAACAACGTGAACGTCAATTTTTATTTTTAGATGCTAGACAAACTAACTTTATTGGAGAGTTTGATCCTGGCTCAGGATGAACGCTGGCGGCGTGCCTAATACATGCAAGTCGAGCGAATGG
>NZ_JBFTMA010000622.1:0-3131 GCF_056396725.1 Bacillus sp. 05T31 | reverse complement strand
CCATTATTGCTGTTGCAATAATTTGCAATAATTTATTACGTTTTTTTATATTTCATTGCAATTGCAATAACAAACAATTATTATTTGTTTTAAAGGAGAGATGTTTTATGAACGAAAACAATATTGATATTGGTGCATATATCAAGGGCTTAAGAGAACAACAAAAAATGACCATCTCTAAACTAGCTAACATTTCACAAGTTTCTCAACCATATCTATCGCAAATTGAAAAAGGTCAAAGAAATCCATCATTGGAGATCGTTAGAAAGTTATCTAAGGCTCTTGAAGTTGACTTTTATGATTTAGCATGGCGAGCTGGTTTTTATACAGATGAAGAAATGCAAGAAAGAAGAGGAATAGAAGAATATTTTAATTCCATGACACCTGAAGAAGAAGCAGCATACTTAGAAGAAGAAAATAAATTGTTTAAAGTGGATGATTCATTAAATACTAGTATTTTACCTTTTTAAATACGAATCACCCGATTACTCCAAAGAGAAATAAAACCAATTAAACACTTACCCATTCCTATGCATACGCCAGCCAAAGTAATGAAAGGAATGGTAATAGTGAAACTACACAAATCAGTAAAAGAACCTGAAATATACTATTATTTCAATACAAAGAATGAAAAACTGTGGATGTATCGTCACAAGTATTATGACAACACAGGGAAAAGAAAAGAGAAGAAAAAAAGTGGGTTTAAGTCAGAAAAAGAAGCCCTCAAATCTCTTTTAGAAGTTAAAGTTACAACATTACGTGGTGAATCTAAAAAAGTTGAACATGATCAACTAACCATTGGAGAGTGGTTGGATATTTGGTATACCACCTATAAAAATAGTTGGAAACCAGCATCTAGGGCACAACGTGAAATGGCCATCCGCTTACAAATGAAACCGTTGCTTGGCCATTTCAAGTTACAAACTTTGGATAGAACAACATATAAAAGAGAATTTTTAAATGTACTTGAAAAGAAGTATAAGCCAAGTACAGTTCATTTATTCCACACCCTATTCAAGATCGCTATTAATGCAGCTGTCGAAGATGAAATATTGTCTCGCAATCGCTTCACAAAAATCAAACTTTCAAATCATGAAACTATTAAAGAAGAAAACAATAATTATTTCACACCTGAGCAATTAGTTGAATTTTTAACAATAGCTAAACGCGAAGAAAATGCCACAAACTATACATTTTTATTAACCGTTGCATACACAGGGATTCGTAGAGGCGAAGCCTGTGGTTTACAGTGGAAAAACATTGATTTTGATAATAAAACAATAACCATTGAACGCACTAGGGATAATAAAGGTATACGATCACCCAAAACGAAAAATAGCTATAGAACAATTTTAATAGATGATGTATTAGTAAATCAATTAAAGATATACCGGAAATGGTGTATGAAGGTAATGTTGTCTTTTGGATACAAACTAAAAGAAGATTCTTTTGTATTTACATCATACCAAACCGGAAAACCTATAACAGATGGCTGTGTTTTTTATGCATTTAGAAGAGTATTAAATAAAACAAAGCTTCCTGCTATAACAATACATGGCTTACGTCATACACATTGCACTATATTATTAAATCAAGGTTTAAATGTAAAAGTGATTGCCGAACGTTTAGGGAATTCTCCACAAATGATTTATGGAATTTATGGTCATGTATTAAAGGAATTAGAATCCATGTCAGTAGATTTATTTAGCCAGAGTTTAACAGAAAATGGGGCTGATTTTGGGGCTAGTTAATAATAAACATGCTACAAATACTGATATAATAAGGGCTTTTGATACTATCGAATTCTATTTTTAATAGAATTCATCTTTTTTGTTTATATGTAATTTTTCAAACCATATAACTTATTCCATAAACAATAAAGTGTAAATCATAAATTTTGTTTTTTCTTATATACCAACTTAACAAAGAGTAACTTTTCAATTGATTTATTTCTAATTTCCCACAAAAAATATAGCCCCACCTAATAAAATTAGGTGGGGCTATATACAAATGCCTGTTTAAATTTCAAACAAACATTGTAACATGTTAGACGATATTAATACCTGCACTTACAAATCCAGCAACTGCAGCTATTGGACTTGCTGCTGTTAATGAAACATATAATAATACTTTATCCCCAGCCGCTACTGGAATAGCTTCAGCTATGATTCCTGATGCTGTAGAACCAATCGCTATTGCGGCAAATGCTGGTGTTAATAAAAGAGGTGCGCCTTGTACTGTAAACGTATTACTTGCTGCTGGTGCAGTTAATATTTGTATCTGCACTTGAACAGGTGTTAATGGAGCTAATGCAGCTGTTGCACTAAAGAAACCTGCTAATGACGTAATAACCCCTGCGCGTGGTGCTACAAATGCATAATCACCTATCCCTAACGCTAATGTGATACTTGTTCCACCCGTTAAAGCAACTCCAGGCTGACTAAAWCCAAATCCAAGRAGAGTTCCTGTATTAGCTAYTAWYGCGTTAACTAACGCAGATGGYGTTGTACCTGAAGCAWACGGAATAATAGCTCCGCCACCTGTTGCTCCTGTTGCTCCTGTTGCTCCTGTCGCTCCTGTTGCTCCTGTTGCTCCTGTCGCTCCTGTYGCTCCGCCTCCTGTTGCTCCTGTCGCTCCTGTCGCTCCTGTTGCTCCTGTTGCTCCTGTTGCTCCTGTCGCTCCTGTCGCTCCGCCTCCTGTTGCTCCTGTTGCTCCTGTTGGACCTGTTGGACCTGTTGGACCTGTCGCCCCTGGAGTAGCATTGATTAATTGAATTAATAAATTAAAAAGAAGTTGTAAAGTTGCAGAATCAACATTTGAGTTGCAGGATATAGGGATAAGATCTAAAGCGAAGAAGAATTGTGCAAGGGCGCTATAAAATTGTTGCAACAATGTTGACAATTGTCCTAAATTAGGTGCTGGAGATTGTAATAAAACTATAATACTTTGAGTTAATTGTTTCAAAAAATTAACTTCTGGAGAAGGTAATAAGGAATTTAAGAAAATTAAAAATTGATTAAATAAATCGAGTAACACTAATCTGTTTGCATTACTTGGATTTGCAAAAAATGCTGAAATAGCTGATACTAATGAGTTTAGTAAAGTAATTAATTGACTTAATTGTTCCCTAG
>NZ_JBFTMA010000621.1:0-3311 GCF_056396725.1 Bacillus sp. 05T31 | reverse complement strand
GTTCACGATTGCTTCTTTTAAATTTGTTGTAGTTGCTGACATTTTAATTCCTCCAAATATATGTTTTATTATTTTTATTTAAACAAATCAACTTGAGTCTTTCATGCAAGACGAATTAGCAATATCCATCCGTCTTACATTGCATACCTTCAAATGAATTTGTTTTATCCTTTTCGATTTCTTTATCAATTACTCTTTCTARCGTTTCTTTACTAGCAAGYCCTTGAATGACTTCATCACCAATCATGACAGTTGGAACAGCCATAATATTYGCTTCATCATATGCATGTTGAATYGCTTCTTGATGTTKTTCTTTATATTTACGAKTTACTAAAGCATCTTTAAATTCWGCTTCAGGAAGCCCTACTTCTACCGCTAATTTCGTTAATACATCAATATCTTCAATGTTTTGCTCTTCTTGGAAAAACGCAGTAAATACGCGGTGATGATACTCATTTCCAAGTCCACGCTCTTTCGCGAATTGGCACCCTTCAAAAGCTAAATGTGTATATGGATGCGGAGAAACGCGGGGCAGACGCATTTCAACCCCTAATTTTTTTGCAGTAGGAAGAATGAAAGAATCCCATGAACCTAACTTATCTGGCTCGTTCCAAGGATCTATTTTAGAATATGGACTTGGACGCAATTCAAATGGCATCCATTCGATTTCTACATCTTTCTCTTTCGCTACTTCATCTAATGGGCCTTTTGCTAAAAAGCAAAACGGGCATATAAAATCTGAGTATACTTTCATTTTTACAGTCATATCTTTTACAGTCATATCTTTTACACCTTACCTTCTTTTTATTTTTAGATGTAATCAAAACAGTTACAATTTTAAGAAAAAAATATGCATTCTCTTTTAGAGACTTGCAATTATCATATTATGCATTCATTTTTTGTTGTAAAGATTCAAATAACTGCCCCATCGTAATATTTCTCAACACTTCTTCCATCGCAGATTGCGCCTGAACTAAAATAACCTCTAAAACAGCTTGAATATTCGCCCCAATTGGACAGTCTGGATTCGATTTTTCATGAATGTGAAATAGTTTGTCTTCTTCCACTACATTCACTGCATGATACACATCTAACAATGTGATTTCATGTAAATCCTTTAATAATCCCGCGCCACCTGGTCCGCGATTTACGTAAACAAATCCAGATTGTTTCAAGTAAGACATTATTTTACGAATGACTACCGGATTTGTATTTACACTCTCGGCCATATAGTCTGAAGTGCAAACTGAAGATGGATTGTTTTTCAAAATAGATAAAATATGAACAGCTATAGAAAAGCGGCTACTAATTTTCATCGTGATCACCACCTCGATGTAATCATTATAGTTACAACCGGAATATAAGTCAATCCTTTTTACAAATTTTTTAAAGCAAATAAAAAAGTGCCCCATTACAATATATGAGACACCTCTTCTTATTCTGCAAACAAGTCTTGAAATTCTTCAATAAATAGCTGCACAGCGATTGAAGAATCCTTTAATGAAGGAACAGCTAAAGCAATTTCTCTCCATACTTGTGGTTCCAATTCTCTCGTTTGTATATTCTTTGGTAAACTCGTTAAAGATAACTCAGCCAAAATTGCGATTCCTAATCCTTCTTGAATCATATTTAAAGCTGTTGTAACTGTGGAAATTATATATTCAGCCCGAAGTGGTACGTTCGCTTGTTTAAACATATCGATAATGGGTGGTTCGTACCCACCCTTACATAATATGATCGGTTCATTCTCTAAATCACCTATTGTAATAGAATCGTTCTTACAAAGAGGATGATCCTCTCTTAAGACAACAACCATTTTCCCCTTCGTTAAGGGCACGATCTCCATATCTTTATTAGGCAAAATAACAATTCCTATATCAACAACCCTCGATACTAACCAATCTTCAACTTCTTTAATCGTGCCTTCACAAAGAACGACTTCTAAGTTCGGATACTTCTCCTTAAATAGATTTATCATTTTGGGTAAGAAATGTGCAGAAGCACTCGGAAAACTCCCAATTCGAATCGTCCCAACTTCGTGCCCTTTCTCCATCGCTACTTCTTGTTCAATCTTCTCAACGCCGTTTAAGATTTCTCTAATATGTACAAGAATTCTATTTCCAACATCCGTAACGATTAGCCCTTTTCGTTTATCGCGTATAAGAATGGTAACTCCTAACTCTGACTCAATGCTTGAAATCGCATGACTTACAGCTGGCTGTGTCATATTTAACATCCCGGCAGCCTTCGTAAAACTCCCTAATTCAACCGTTTTAATTAAAACTTGAAGTTGTGTAATGGTCATAACTAATCACTTATACTCCTTATAAAAAAGATTCATTTTATTTATCATAGTCGATATCATATCATAGTGAAATGGAATACAACAAGGAGGGATTACAGTGACACAGCTTTCTCGAACTAAGACGGCCATAATCCTTACATTTCTCGTTATTATGTGGGGAATTAATTGGCCGTTATCAAAATTCGCTCTGCATTACACACCACCCGTACTCTTTGCAGGGATTAGAACATTAATAGGAGGATTTATCTTACTTACTTTCGCATTACCGAAATACAAACAATTAAATTTAAAGGAAACTCAGTATATGCCCGCCGGACTCTTCTCCGCAATCGTATTTCTCCAACCGGTCTTACTCGGCATTTTCTCATGGATTTGGCTTGAAGAATCTATGTACGGCTTGAAAATTTTCGGACTTATTCTTGGATTTATTGGTGTTGGGGTTATTAGCTCTAGTAGTTTAACTGGACATATTTCTATTATCGGTGTACTACTTGCTTTAGGTTGCGCTATCGGCTGGGCACTCGGCACAGTATTTATTAAGAAAACTGGACACCGCGTTAATGCCATTTGGATGGTAACACTTCAGCTTATTATTGGCGGACTTTGCTTAATCGGATTTGGTTCAGAATTTGAGAGTTGGTCTAACATCGCTTGGAGTATACCATTTGTAAGTGTACTACTATTCATCTCRTTCTTTGTTATTGCAATGGGATGGCTCGCTTACTTTACACTTGTAGGAGCTGGTGAGGCAAGTAAAGTTGGGGCTTATACGTTCCTTATCCCACTGATCGCTATTATTGTAAGTTCAATTTTCTTACATGAGGCCATTACAATTAGCTTATTCATCGGACTTTTATTTATTATCGTAAGCATTTGTTTTGTAAATATAAAGCCGAAAGCACTTGCTGTAAGGCAGCAAGTTGAAGTGAAATAAATAGATATGAGAAAGAGTCTACCACTTGTAGGCTCTTTCTTTTTTACCATTTTATGAGTACAGTCACTTAAC
>NZ_JBFTMA010000620.1:0-2703 GCF_056396725.1 Bacillus sp. 05T31 | reverse complement strand
AGATCCATCTGGAATCGGTCTATTTGGATTAGCGATGGTAACACTTGTAGCATCGTCTCAAAAGTTAGGCTTAACAGATGGCGTTTCACTTGTATTACCATGGGCAATCTTTTTAGGAGGATTTGCACAAATCTTTGCATGCATTCACGATGCAAAGCACAACAATACGTTCGGTACAACAGCATTTGGTGCGTACGGCCTATTTTGGTTAGGTGTTGGAATGACTTGGTTAATTCAACTYGGAGTATTTGGCGAAAAATTAGCCCAAACTGCAGATTCAAAACAGCTYGGTGTAGCCTTTATCGGATACTTGATTTTCACGATCTTTATGACAATTGGTGCAATGGAAACACATAAAGTATTATTTATGATTTTCGTCCTTATTGATTTCTTATTTATCGGTCTTTCATTAAGTACTTTAGGTGTTATGCCGCACGCAATGCATAATTTAGCAGCGTATTCTGAACTATGTATTTCATTATTATCTTTCTATGGTTCAGCAGCAGCTGTGTTAARTACACACTTCGGAAAAGTTGTATTACCAGTTGGAAAACCCTTTGGTATTTTTAAAAAGTAATAAAAAAGAACAGATGATTGTATAGTCATCTGTTCTTTTTTTTATGGAATAAAATAAAATAGCAAAAAATATAATTGAAATTGATTCTCATTATTAATATAATGAGAATGAGAATCATTTATTGTAAGAGGGGGATGCCAAAGTGGCGAAAATTTTAATAGCGTATGCAAGTATGTCAGGGAATACAGAGAGTATTGCTGATTTAATTAAAGTAAGTTTAGATGCCTTTGATCATGAAGTAGTATTGCAAGAGATGGAAGGTATGGATGCTGAAGAATTATTAGCTTATGATGGAATCATTTTAGGATCTTATACGTGGGGTGATGGTGAATTACCATTTGAAGCGGAAGATTTCCATGATGAGTTAGAAAATATAGATTTAACGGGTAAAAAAGTGGCTGTTTTTGGATCAGGTGATACGGCGTATGAGCTGTTTTGTGAAGCGGTAACGATATTTGAAGAACGTCTTGTAAAATGCGGGGCAGAACTTGTACAAGAAGGATTGAAAATTGAATTAGCTCCAGAAGATAAAGAAGACGTTGAAAAATGCAGTGATTTTGCAATTGCTTTTGCCGAGAAGTTCTAGGAACGGGAGTGTCAACGTGGAAACAATGTTAAGTGCAACTGCTATTACAAAGTTAAGAGATGGAAAGCTTTTGTTAGCTACTACATATAATGGTTTATTCATTGAAAAAGATGGAGAATGGAAACAGGCTTTAACTGGTTTCCAAAAACGAATTCGAGATTTACATAGTGAAGGTAACGTAGTTTACGGAGTAGGAGACGAAGGAGTTTTTATTCGTAGTATGAATGGTGGAGAAACGTGGACGATCCAGCGCTTTCCAACGAAAGCAACGAGCTGGAATGTATGTAGTAATGAGAATGGAACAGTAATTGCTCATGGAGATAAAACACTGTATCATTCTAATAATTTTGGTGCCACATGGGAGACTATTCAGCCATTTCTTAATTACGGTAGTGAGGCACCATCTATTCGATCATTATTTTTATATAAACATTACTTATTTATCGGTACGAAAATACATACTAAATATGGTGGTGTTTGGCTTTTTGATTTAGAGACACGTAAATTAAAAAGGATTAAAATAGCGATGAATCAGATGATTTCTGCGTTGACTATACATAATTCCTATTTAGTAGCGGCAAGTGGATCGTGCAAGGGGATTAGCGGAAATATTTCTTTTTGCAGAATAAATGAGAGTATCGAAAGTGATAAAATAGGTTGGCATACATGTCAAAGTGAACAAAAAGCGAGTAGTTATTYAGATTTAAGTGTGGATCAACATGTGTTATATACAACGTCAACGCAAAATAAGGCGGGAATTAGCACTGTTTGCCGTGTGCTTCTTGAAGAAGGAATTGTTACAGTATGTGATTCGGTTAAAGGGCATGGTTGGCGCATTGTTAATGAAAAAGAAGGCTATGTTGTAGCTGGATCAGGTGAATTAAAAACGATGCAGTGGAAAAAAAAAGCTGTATAACTTTAAAAAAACTTTACTTTTATTATATTGGTATGATATAGTTACTTTAAACCATTTTACTTTTAATAATATAGAGATTTAAATGAGCTGTAACTTCCGAGGAGGATAGCAATGTTAAATCTCCTCTGGGGTTGCAGTTTTTTAATATATGATGTATTATTGTAAAGTGGTTGAAAATGAATATGTACATATAGGTACATTGTAGGAGGATTTTTTAAATGCAAAACGGTAAAGTAAAATGGTTTAACGCAGAAAAAGGTTTCGGTTTCATCGAGGTTGAAGGCGGAGAAGACGTATTCGTTCATTTCTCAGCTATCCAAGGCGACGGCTTCAAATCTTTAGAAGAAGGTCAAGAAGTTACTTTCGAAGTAGAACAAGGTAACCGTGGACCTCAAGCTACAAACGTAAACAAGAAGTAATTATGAAAAAAAGAAGGGCTTGCCCTTCTTTTTTTTTGCGTTTTTATTGAATATCCTCCTATGTACATGTAATAATAAGACTGAATTTTTGATTTTTATGCGAAGTTTTTCATGCATAAAGTGCATTAATAAATAAATACTGAAAATAAAGTATGTGTGTGAAAAGGAATTTAGAAAGAGGTAAATAAATTGAAAAACGCTACAC
>NZ_JBFTMA010000619.1:0-6623 GCF_056396725.1 Bacillus sp. 05T31 | reverse complement strand
TTTCAATCCAACGTCCAATTCAGTACCTGCTTTTTTCTTTATTAACAACTTTTCAATTTCATTCAATACACTAGGCTCTACTGATAGTTCCATAATTAACCGGTCAAATTCTACTGGGGGCAATGTCCCTTTCTCTTCTAACCATTTACAAGCTAAAATAGGACGTAATACGTAAAAGTACTTTTTCAACTTTACATTTTCAACTTGCAAAAATTCACGATAATTTTTTGAAGCCATATGTAAGTAATGATATATCGTTGCTTTTGGATCAAAATTCTTTTCACTCATTTGCTGAAGCTGTTCTGGAAGGTTCGAGTTTTTCGAATAAAAAATCGGCGATCGAATCCATTCGAGTAACGCTGGATTTGACTTTGCAAACAGTTGCAATGCCTTTTTAATATCCCAACCACTTATGTCTAAATCATCACTAATTGGATATTCGATTACATCACGCTTATCATGAATTGATAAATACCATTCTACTGGATGTATATAAACAAACCTAACATCATAATCGCTATCTTTCGATGGGAATCCCCAAGCACGACTCCCTGATTCCACTGCAAATAAAATTTTCACATCATTCTCTTTTTCAATTCGTTCTAGTTCTAATTCAATTTTCTCTCTCATTTCATACCATCTCCATTTTTTGATTATTTCCCTGGTAATTCGACAAATATACGACTAATTTTACTATATACCAAAACAGCTGTCAGAAAATTTCTGACAGCTCAATAAAGCACCTATTTTTTCTTTTCCATTACAGTAGCCGCAATGCGTTCAAACTCATTTTGAATCTCCTCTTTATATGCATCCACTTTTGAAAAATCCATAGCAGCAATATAAATTCGTTCTAATTTATCACGAACTGATTTTGCTTTTGCTAAGAAAGACATCGCCTCATTCATTTTTGCTTTATATTGAATGGAAACGTCACGAATTTCTGTAGCATACTTCTCATCCGTCCCTGGTTTAACAATAAGAGCATACATATCTATAATCTCATCACCTTCGCGACTTGGAAAATATTCATGTGGTGCGGTACTATCAAAAATTGCAAATCCTAATTCTCTTACGATAACCATATCAAGACTATTCGGGTCAAATCCGCAATGATATACTTCAACGTCAAAACCTTTTTCTTCTGCTGCCTTCGATAACTTTTTAAGCATTGTTGATTTTCCAGAACCCGGGCGTCCTTTTATAAAATAACGATGTGGTAATCCTTCTGTTAAATTAGGAACAAAATCAACTGCTCCTTTCGGTGTAGCAGCTCCTAAAAAACGATGTTTCACAATCGATTGTTTTCCCTTTTTATCTGCAAATAATTTCTGAATTAGCTGTTCTGTTAGTTCATTTGCTTTATTAAAATCAATGTTATTAATATATATTTTCTCCCACTCATCATGTATAACTAACGCCTCTTTAAAACATCCGTAAGCAGATTTGAAAGCCTTGCCCGCTTCTAATACAAACCGTTCAATTTCTAACTTCTGCTTTCTTAATTTATCTGAGTCCCAAGCAACTCCTAAATTTATATACTCTTMAATAACTCCTGGCATTTTCGGCTCAATAACATGCGGTGATGTTCCATCAACAATTCCTACTTTTAATTTCGGAATAATCACCCCATCAACTGACTTATTATCAGAAGAACAATGCAAAAGTTCAATATCATATCCTTTTTCAACCCATTCACGCCCTATTGCCTTTATTAAAGAAGATTTTCCCGTTCCTGGACCACCCTTTAAAATAAACAACCTATCTAGTCCTTTTAAATTCTCTTCGTATAAATTATGAAATCCTCTAGCTGTATTGCCACCAGCATAATAATTCAATACATTCCCTGTCACTGCACTCACTCCTTCGCAACAGTCTACTTACATAAGCTACAATATGCGAGCAACTTTATTTGGGTGAACACCTAATTTGTATTGCACGAAAAAAGGAAATGAATTACAATTTAAATATCACAAACATTCCGAATTTAAAACCGAATAAACCTTTATCAAGAGAGGCAGAGGGACCGGTCCTTTGAAGCCCAGCAACCTCAGTTTATGCAAACTGAATAGGTGCTAATTCCTGCAAAATGCATTGCATTTTGGAAGATAAAACTCAACTAGTATGTAAAGCTCATCTTTCTTGATTATGAAGGATGGGCTTTTTATTATTTGAAAAAAATATATTGGAGGTATGTAAAATGAAATTCCAATCTATCTAATAAATGGAATACCGAAGCTTATGAGAAAGAAGCGTTTTATCTTTCCGAAGAATTAGCTGAAGAACTAGTTCAATTAAAAGTAAAATCTGTCGGTTTAGATTTTATTTCTCCTGATGAGGTAACGACAGAAACATCACCGATTCATCACATACTGTTAGGAAATAATATTTACTTAATTGAAAACTTAACAAACTTAGATGCCATTAAAGCGAAACGATTCTTTTTCTCAGCAGCACCTTTAAAAATTAAAAATAGTGACGGTGCTTTCGCAAGGGCATTCGCTGTTATTTTTTAAACATGGTCTACAAAAAAAGCAAAGATCACTTTTGACCTTTGCTTTTATATTTTTTATTTAAGTTAAAAAAGAATTGCTCCACCCTTGGGCGTATCCAAGCTAAATAATCTTTATCTTTCTTCTTTGTACAAGCTATCTCTTCTCCATCTACCATTTCGACAAGTTCTAGCTCTAACAGTTGCCTCGTAAATGCTACCATATTTACTTCTTCTGCTGGATATTCTTCTTTTAATTTCTCCTCAATTTCTCCCAATAAAAAACCGTCACGCATCATTGCTAGTGCATCAATCCAAAGTGGCGGCATTTCATATGTCTCTCCTGTAATCGTATCTTTTACAATATAGTTCTTTTGCTCTTTTCGAAATTGAATCGTGTGTAAGCATACAGTCGAATTTAATGTTAATTCCATCATACCACCCCTTTCATCATATCTGCATAGAAAAAAGGATGCGCGTGCACCCCTTCTTTTCTTTTCATAACACTACYGAACCGTTACAYGAGCTAAAAGCTCTATGTCGATATTTTCCTCCATTATAAACGAAGTKTTTTATAAAAAAAACCCTTCTTGAAACATTTTATAAAATGTTTATATTTACACAACAAGAACACTTTTCTGAAAAGTAATTTCGTCTAATGCACTACACTGTTGGTAAATAAATTTCCACTTTCGTTCCTATCCCCATACTACTTTCAATCGCGATACTCCCTTGATGTTCTTCAATAATTTTATATGTAATCATTAATCCAAGACCTGTACCATTCTCTTTTGTTGTATAAAAAGCTTTTCCGATCTTTTTTATTTTCTCATTTTCTATCCCAAGACCTTGATCTTCAACAGAAATACACAAGTTCTCTCCAGCTTTTTCATATGCCAGAATCCGAATATTCCCGCCTCCTGGCATCGATTCAATTCCATTTTTGATGATGTTTAACAACACTTGTTTTAATTGCTTATCATCACCATTTATAACGGGTAAATTTCCATCTACTTGCAAATTAAATTTCACTTTATATTGAGTCGCATAGCTTTCCATTAACTGTACAACATATAAAAGGATTTCCCCTATATTACACCATTCATAATTTGTTGGTTTCGGTTTTCCTAATAACATCAATTCACTAACAAACCCATTAATTCTCTCAATTTCTTGCAGCATAATCTCATAGCTCATCGTATCWKCAGGRTTTCTTTCTTTTTGMATTTGYGTAAAYCCTTTTAWAGCTGTTAATGGATTTCGAATTTCATGAGCGATTGTTGTAGACATAGTCCCAATAACCGCTAAGTTTTCTGTCTCTTTCATACTGTTCATCATCTCAACAACTGTCCTTACATAAGATTGAAATCTCTTTAATAAAGAATGCGAAATGATGAAAAAGAATATACATAATACAAGCGGAATCACAACTTTTACATCTTGTAATATCAAAGTAAAAAATACATACTTTCCAATTACACTACAGGAAACKAAATAAAAATATTTTCTGTTCACGAAAATCGGTGCAAATAGAATTAAAAATATTTCAACCATATTTCCATTTTCAAAAACACGATCACTGTGTAAATAAATCATTAAGTTATTAATAAGATCAATAAGCATGTACCCAATTAAAAATAAGTATTTCACAAAATATGCATAACCTTGTTTTTGAAGATATATTGAAATAGGAAATAAAGATATTACTAATATATATACACCTATTCCCATACCACCTTCTGGCCACCCTACCCTTGCTTCATTAATATTCATAGCGGGATAAACAAAATAATAGATAACGTCATATAAAAAGAATATAATATAGAATAATAATATAAATACTTTTAAAGCTTCTCTTTCTTCATAAATCAAGCTCTTGTATTTGTTCATATAAAAACTCCTCTTGATCAATACAAAAAAACATTTCAAGTGTTATCTCTTTAAATTATAATTATGAAATTGCTTTCAGAGCAACATGTAACCTTCTAATACTAAAAGGAAGGAGATACAGCTCCTTCCTTTTCAGTTACAATTTATATCCATCTTACCCTATCATTTAGCAATCCATCTGTAAAATTATTATGTCCTACTACAAAATCCTTCATATATAAATTTAAATATTCCCCATACTTACTTTCAGTATTTAATAATAATTCTTCTACATAATAAGCGCCTTGTCCAAAAGTATCTAACAGTAAACTACATAAGCCAGCATAAATTCCACACCCTACTTGGAAGTACGTCGCATTTGTTTTATATTTTCGAAAAACTTGGCTACTATTCATTACATTATACATGTATGCATTGATCCGATAAAGAAAACCCACTTCCATATTAAAAGATTTCCCTAAAATTAAAACTTCTTCATGTGGCATTAAGCAACCATAAAATTCTTTTTCACCTAACTTTACTTTATACTCTGAAGCATATACATCCTCATAAAAGTAAAGTGGACGATGATGACTCATATACATAGGATAACTCCATATCGCTTCATCAAGAAAACGCTCAACTGCCCATGATGCATAAAGTGTATGAGGTTTTATAAGCTCTTTATCATTCAAAAATGAATTATCATGTTCTACAATATAGCATGCTCGCGGCTTTTCATTTGGACGTTCTTTCATAAGCTCAACAACCATCCATTGAACAACACCAGGATTCATACCTGAGCCTATAATCGCTCTTGTATTTGTAAATGTTTCTTTCTCCTTCTCAAACCTCGTATACCTTTCCGTAAGCTGAAAACCAAGTAAACTATCGTCTTGATCTACTGCCTCATTTTCCAAAGCCGAATTAATATAACAAATGCCAAGGTCATTACAACAACTCAGTACCCTAATTGTATCTGCACCTGAAACATCAATAACAACCTTCGTTCTTTTTTCCTTTAAATGATGTTTAAATTTGACTACATCTTGAAGGTTTATTTCATATAAAAAAAATTGCTCTTTCAAATTTGGAAACAACTCATCATAATAACTTTTATCTTTTTGTTTTATATCCACCAAATGGAAGTTCACATTCTTTATCACTTCATAAATTGGATCTTTTTCATTTACTACCGCTTGATTCAAAATTGCTAACACTGCTTTTGCTGCTCCACCAGCACTGCCAAGTAATGTAATCGAAAACGAATCTGGAAACTGCTCCACAAACAAAACCCCTTTAATAAAGTAGTTAAGCAGCACTTCCTCAAAAGTGAGTTGAATACACAAAAAGGTAGCTCGTACACCTTTAGTACAAGATTGCCCCTTCAAAGATCACACTAACATACCTATATGATATTCAATTCATTKYCCCCTCATATCCAAATCGAATTAAACAAATAGGCTCGACCTTTTCTTCCCTATATATAAAAGAAAAGGCCAGCCCTTTCAACTAGCCTACGGACAATGGACAGATTTCACATGTTGAATATTCACGTACATTTTTGCGTCACGTGCTTTTAATATTTCAATATGCCCTTCATCAATTTTCGTCATCTTTCCGATTTTATTAGATTCCTCGCCTAAATCAAACACCATAATTTTCCCTGACATTTTAATAAGCTGTTCTTCAAAAGTTCTAGCTAGAGTAATATTTAATGGATTTACGGGGAGTTCATTTTTATTGAGGGAATAAGGCACTTGGTTCTCTTTATAAGGAATTAACCACTTCAAATGCTTTAAAGATATATATACAGTTTTGTAAACAGGGCTATAAAAAACAATATAATCGTTCATCACACTTGTAACATAACCGTGTATCGGAACATTTCCTGCCACATAAATTTCTGTAAAAATCCCTTTAGATGTGATTAATACTTTTCTCAAAGAAATTGAAGGTGATTCCCTCTTAATTACAGAGTCCACACCAGGCTTTAATATTTCTTCATCATGCTCTCTTAAAAATTTATAATACTGGATATGGTATAAAGATATATATACATAGTCTTGTCCATTGTAAAGAACTACAATATCATTTCCTACATCAATTAATACACCTTTAAATCTTTTTTCACCGATTAATTTAACGTATATATTTTCTCCAATATTTTTGTTTAACTCATTCATCTATATCCTCCTTTCTATAAAATACTACTTTTCCTGCCTTCCATTTCTAAAAAAATAATCAGGGCAATGTTCTGTCT
>NZ_JBFTMA010000618.1:0-2709 GCF_056396725.1 Bacillus sp. 05T31 | reverse complement strand
TCCAAGCTCCAACACTTTCCCTTTGGAAACCCATTCTTTTTGTATATACGAAACTAGGTTCTCATCTGGAACATTTTCAAAAAACGGAACATCTTTTTCTCTATCCGCATAAAATTCATTCCAAAACGGTTCTGCAGGTCTTAATATTGAATCAAGCATTTTTAATATATCTTCTTGAGTGTGTAACGTTTCACTTTTCATTTATACCCCTCCACAATCAATAGTCAGAAAATTATTATATCTCTTTTTAAACTTTCAAACAAAGAAAAAACTCCTATATTCAATAGGAGTCAAAAATATTATCTCTTTAAAATCCAAGTACAGTTAACCATTTTAACAACTGCTCTTCTCGCACCTTCAAATCATCGTTTCTATACTTACCCATCTGTATTTCGCTAACAATTTCTCCGTCCACCATAAAAAGAACTCTTTCTGTTTTAGCTGCTACCTTTACGTCATGAGTAACTAGCAAAATTGTAGTTCCCATACGGTTTATATTTGCTAAAATATCCATTACCTCTTCTGTCGCTTTTAAATTCAAAGCACCCGTTGGTTCGTCAGCAAAAATAATATTAGGTTTATTTATGAGTGCTCTACAAATAGATACCCTTTGTAATTCTCCTCCTGATGCTTCAGTTATATTATTAGTTGCAATTTGACTAATTCCCATTTTTTTCATCAATTCAAGTGCACGTTTATTTATTATTTTCCTGCTCTCAAATTTTGCTAAATACGCAGGCAAAACTATATTATCAAAAAGATTCAAATTTCTAAGAAGATTGCTCTGTTGAAAAATAAATCCCATTTCGCTGAGTCGTAATTTTGCTAACACCTCTTCTTTCATACATGTTATTTCTTTACTATCAACTTTCACACTTCCTGATGACATTTGATCCATTCCGCTAATATTATATAGTAACGTCGATTTCCCTGAACCAGAAGGTCCCATGACCGATATAAACTCTCCCTCATAAATCTCTAAATTTACATTTTTTAACATATGGTAAGTTTTATTTCCATCCATTGCGTATTTTTTATTTAATTGTTTTACTTCTAAAATTTTTTTCAAATTACACACCTCCTACTCCCCATTTAGCTTTAAATCATTTGTTTGTTTCACTGTAAAACTACTGAAAAGTGTTGCTACAGTCACAGATATAAATAAAATAGTTGGACATATTACATAAGAAATGATTGGATTAACAACAAACTTTATGTGAGCTGCTCCCATAAATGAACCTAACCAGCTTATTAGTGTTTCTCCAAACGTAGCAGCTATAAATGTCCCTGTTAAAATACCTACTAATACTATAGAAATAGAACGAGTAACATATTGTATACGAATATCTTTGTAGGAAAAGCCGATACTTTTCATAATTAATATTTGCGAAGAATCTTTTACCAATAACATTTTAAAAAACATCGCAGTTATTAAAACCGATATCAATATAGCAATCAAAATTGCCACTTGTGTCACGAKTCTTAATTGTTTAATTGTCTCTCCTAAAGTTTGAGATAAATAATTATCCGTATCTGTTATTTTTGCAGAATTAAAATTTTGTTTATACTCCTTCACTTTTTCTTGTAGATTCACTTTGGGTTTCATATCTACATTTACTACGTACCATAATATATTTTCTTTATTATAAGAAAAACTCGCTTTAGCTGTTTTTCCTCCATTCGTTACATCTTGATATATACCACTAATAGTTAGCATTTTCTCTTTTCCTTCTACAAATAAAACGATTTCATCCCCTATATTCTTTTTTAATTCATTTGCGTTCATATAAGAGAGAGCGATCTCATTTTCATTTTTGGGTGCCATACCTTTAACATATTCTATTGGAAATTGGGCGAAATCTCCCACTTCTACATTTAAGTTTTCATGTGTACCATCAGCTTTCACCATTTTAAATGTACTCGTTACAAATGCTGCATATTTTTCTACCTCTTCATCGTTGCCGACATACGATATAACGTCATTAAACCGTTTTTCTATATTTTCAGATTGCTGTAAATCTATTCGTATATCACTCTTTCCTGTTCCCATATAATTAACAAATTGCGGTGACTGAATCGTGTACAAAAAGTTAACTGGTACAACAATCATGAACACTGCAATAATTAAAACGATACTTAATACTCGATATAACTTAAATCGTTTCACTACATCTTGTATACCAATAAATATATTTACATTTGTAATTTTAGTTTGATAGAGCGAAAAAAATCTTCTAATCTTTCTTTTTCCTAGTTTATCTCTTGATCGTAAAGCGTCTATTGCTGTAATTCTCCTGAAATTCCGCAAAATGATGCGGCAAAAAAGGAGAACGGCTAGAAATAACAATGTTGTGACTATCAATGGCACAACATAATATAAAATACTTTTATTAGCTGTCCCCATATAAAGTGCGATGTTAGAGGTAAATATTTTTGTAACAAATAACGAAAGGATATATCCACATATACATCCGATAGCGGAAATAACAACATATTTTGTTACATATAGTTTTTGAATATCTTTACTTTGAATGCCGATAGCTTTCATAACACCAATTTCCCGATAATCTTCTTCCATTGAAGTCATAATCGTAAATCTAATACATAAAATCGCGATTAGCATTAATAATGCACTTATTATGATAAGTACTGCAGCTATTATTCCATCTGTTAATGAATTGACTGTTTTAAAGAGTGAATACGTAATAG
>NZ_JBFTMA010000617.1:0-2709 GCF_056396725.1 Bacillus sp. 05T31 | reverse complement strand
GCTGGAACCACTCTGCAGCATTTAAGTACCCAAGTCCAGGATGCTCCACTTTACAATCATTTGGAATAGAAGCAAGCGTTGGTTCAATGTTTTTTACAGCTGTAATTAATTTTAGAAAACGCTCCTGTAGCTCTTCTTTGCATGACGGGTTTTCAGGCGTATATCCAGGATGATCTGGTACTTTTATTTGTATGTCCGGGAAAGCTCCCATTATATATACTTTTTCACCCATATCCGTTTTTTTGTTAGCTACAGATGGTGTTTCAGTTTTACATTTCTCGATTGCATCTAATTGCATATATGTAGCAGCTAGCAGATGGTTATACATTTGACCGAGCGACCATTCTTCTTCAGAAGTTTTTTTTCTAAATTGTTCAATCGTATATTTGTCTAATTCCTTCACATAATACGTTGCTAAACTTTCAAATTTCTCTAAAGTGGTAGTACTGTTCATATCGTTATCCCCTTTTTATGAAAATGTATTTGTTAATACCTACTATAAAGGAGGGCTACTGACAACATTATGTCAGTAGTAAAATAAAAAATTAAAGGTTTAACATTTTTTTTACTTCATCATATATTTTCTCAGAAAGAATTTTTGGCTCTAGTACTTGCACCTGGCTCCCCCAGCTTAATACCCATTGAAATACTTCATCTATACTTCTTGATTTCAAAAAGACATGAAAACCATTATCTTTATGCTCGTATGAATCTATAAAAAAGTATCGTGATTCAATAATTTTATGCGCAATATGAGCTGGGAATAATAAATGGATCGTAACAGTTCGATTGTTTTCAGGTTGATAGTCTTGTAAAGAAAAGTCCTTCGGTTTTGTAAAAAATTCTTGTTCTTGCTGTAATGTATCCATACGGTCTAAGCGAAAATTACGTATTTGTTTTCGCAGTAAACAATGAGCAACGATGTACCAAATTCCTGAAATGTTGACTAAACCGTAAGGGTGGACGGCCCGTTTTATTGTTGTAATATCTCTTGGTTTACGATAGTAAAAAGAGATAGATTGCTCTCTTTGAATAGCTTCTTGTAACAAGAAAAGTTGGCTCTCTAGTTTTTCTTGCTCGGCTTGCTGGTTTGAAAATATAGGAGAAAGGAAACGGAAAGTTCCTCGCAATTCCTCAAYTTTCTTTTGTTGATCAGTAGGGAGGACAACCTCAAGTTTCTCTTTTGCTGATTGCGCATGTACAGAAAAAGAAGAGGTGAAAGCTTTCTCAATATAATCACCGCCCAATAAAAGAGTAACGGCCTCTTCTGGCGTAAGCTGAATGGGTGGTAAGAAATAACCATCCATTAATGAATAGCCGTGACCAGGCATTGAAAAAATGGGAACGCCGGATTCGCTGAGTGCGTCCATATCTCGATAAATAGTGCGTATACTTGTCTCAAATTTTTCAGCTAAGCTTTGTGCTGTAACGGTTTGTTTTCTTTGTAATTCAATTAATATAGCTAATAAACGATCCGTCCGATTCATGAAATATCATCCTTTATTTTATAAATATTCTTATTGTGAAATTCTAAAAGTAGTGTGTAATTTCCTGCCATTAACAGACTTTTTCCTATGTATAATATTAATATAGTAAAATCATAAGAACCTATATTGCAGTTTCCAATAATATACTATATAATCAGGATAAGAAAACGTTTTCATGCAAAGGGGGAAAATTTCGTGTCGACTATCGAGGACGTGGCGAAATTAGCGGGGTTATCAAGGACAACGGTTTCTAGGGTAATCAATAATCATCCATATGTTTCAGATGAGAAGAAGAAAAGGGTTCAATTAGCAATGAAGCATTTAGGCTTCGTTCCTAATTCTGCGGCGAGAAGGCTTCGTAAACAAAAAACAGAAACAATTGCGGTGCTTGTTCCAAGGATTACAAATCCTTTTTTTAGTAGATTTATTGAAGCAATCGAGATTGCTGCTTCTGAACATAAATATAAACTGATTATTTGTCAAACAAGATATTTACCGGAAAAAGAGATGGAGTATTTACAATTATTATCTACGAAACAAGTAGATGGGATTATTCTATGTTCACTAGAAAATCCATGGGAGAATGTGGAGCCATACTTGCAACACGGTCCAATCGTGTTATGTAATGAATATATTGAGGAAGCAAATGTTCCAACAGTGAAGTTCGATCATGCGCAAGGAGCATACATAGCTGCCAATCATGTATTAGAACAAGGATATCGTAATCTTATTTTTTGCCGTGGTAACGAAACGAAAGTAGTGAGCCAACAGCGAAAAATGGGCTTTTTACGTGCTATTACTGAAAAGAGTAGAGAAGTGGAAGCGAYTGATTTTCTTGAAAACGCTTTCTCTTGGGATGATGGAAAACGAATATTCCATGAAGTATTAAAGGACAAAAAAAATCCTACCGCGATTTTGGCAGGAGGCGACGAGGTTGCAGCTGGAATTATCTCAGAGGCGAAAAGCCATGGTTGGAGTATTCCAGAAGATCTCGCTGTGATCGGTTTTGATAATCAAATTTTATCACAGATTACAGAGCCAGGTATTACGACAATTGAACAGCCAATCGACGAGATGGCTCGAAAAGTTGTTGACTTAATGATGGATAAAATCCATACGAAAAATTATCGACAAAAAGAATTGTATGAGTTTGAACTGGAGCTCTTGGTGAAAGGTTCAACGATGAAGGATACGATGTTATTAGCCTAGTAGACTATGTCTG
>NZ_JBFTMA010000616.1:0-3393 GCF_056396725.1 Bacillus sp. 05T31 | reverse complement strand
CTACAGATGAAAATATAAGATGACAAAAGAAAGATGCTATGAATTAGTGAATGGGTATATGAACTAAGCTGAAAACATAGAAAAATGCGTTGCTTGTTAGCAACGCATTTTTAAGTATTTACGCTTTTAATTTCATTACTGTATCAGCATCTGGTGTTACATATAATGTTTGTTGATTGTCATATGTAACAAATCCAAGTTTTGCACCGCTCGGTTTTTTGACATGGCGTACCTTTGTGAAATCTACAGGAACAGAACTAGAATCTTTTGCTTTACTGTAATAAGCAGCGATTTTAGCGGCCTCTTGTAAAGTCTCTTCCGTAGGTTCAAGAGAACGAATGACAACGTGGGACCCAGGTATGTCTTTCGTATGTAGCCAAATTTCATCACGACGGGAGAATTTCGTTGTTAAATAATCATTTTGCTTATTGTTTTTACCGACGAAAATTTCTGTGCCATCACTAGCTAAATATTTGTCCAATACTGGTTTTGTCGGTTTTTTCTTTGTGTTTTTCTTCTTACGATTACGTACATAACCTTCTTCGGTCAGTTCTTCACGAATCTCTTCAATATCTTTTGAAGAAGCAACCTCCATTTGTTGAAGTAAGCTATCGAAATAAAGAATTTCTTCATTTGTTTTTACGATTTGTTCTTCTACAATAGCAACTGAATTTTTCCTTTTCCGGCATCTTGTAATGTTTTTTCTAGTTTAATTAGCTTCTTTTCGTTTTTTGTTTTTTCATTTTGCATAAAGCGTTCTAAATCGTGAGCTTGTTGTTTTACACGATCGCGCTCCGCTTTACCAAAGAAGAAACGATCTAATAATTCACTAACAGATGAAAATGTTTTTTCGTTTCCTTGTAAGTGAGAAAGAGGGAATAGGTAAAAGAACTCTTTTCCATTTGCTGTTATCATGGCAGGCACGTACTGATGTGTTAGCAAAGGTTTTTGCAAGCTGAAGAAAGCTTCAGATAATGCTTTTTCATTTGCCATACCTGCTTTATTTACAACTTCTTTTGCAAATAATGGGGAAATTCCCATGAATGCTCCGACAAGTTGTTTGTCCATGTTGCCAGATAAAAAGTCTAGCGGTTTAATAAAATCATCTTCTGTTTCGATAAGAAGCGGATTAACTTTATGTTGTGCCGGTGGGGCAACATATTCAGCTCCAGCATATACAGTACGATGTCGGTTTACCGCTAAAGAAACGTGTTTTAAGCTATCTAAAATAACATTTGTTTTCGTATCTACTAAGATAATATTACTGTGTCGTCCCATTATTTCGATTACTAATGTTTTTACTGATTCGTCACCGATTTCATTGCGACTGCGGACTGTAATTTGAATAATACGTTCTAAGTCAATTTGTTCGATTTTTTCAATAAATCCACCTTCTAAATGTTTGCGAAGAAGCATACAAAACATCGGCGGTAGCGCTGGTGAATTGTAGTTTTGATTTGTTAAGTGCATACGCGCATATGTAGGGTGAGATGAAAGAATTAGCTTTTGGTTTTTTCCGTTTGCTCGAATATGTAATAAAACTTCATATTTTGAGGGTTGATATATTTTTGAAATTCTTCCTGTTTGAAGAGAATTTGCAATTTCATGTGTAATTGCTCTTGTAAATAATCCATCGAATGCCATGAATGAACACTCCTTTCTAACTAAAAGTTAATTATAGCATTTTTTTGGACGAGGCTGAATAAGCTTTCATTAGAGTATGTCTGGAATCAGGAGGTCGATGGCAGGATGAACTGGTATGAAATGCGAGCACATGAAGTGGAGGAAAGAACGAATACGAATGTGGAGGTAGGTCTTACAGAGCAAGAAGCAGAGGGCCGATTAAAGAAATTTGGTACAAATGAATTGCAAGAAGCAAAGCGGCCTTCTGCGCTTATGGTGTTTTTAGCGCAATTTAAAGATTTTATGGTACTTGTTTTATTTGGTGCTACAATTATTTCAGCTTTTTTAGGAGAGTATATTGATTCGATTGCAATTGTTGCAATTGTTATTATTAATGGTGTCCTCGGTTTCTTCCAAGAGAGGAAAGCTGAAAAATCGTTGGAAGCTTTAAAAGAATTGGCAGCTCCTCAAGTTACTGTACTAAGAAATGGGAAGTGGATAAAAGCGCCGTCAAAAGCGCTTGTACTAGGTGATATTATTAAATTTTCTAGTGGTGACCGTATTGGCGCGGATGTTCGCCTTGTGGAATCTTCAAGTTTATATATTGAAGAATCGGCTCTTACAGGAGAGTCATTGCCTGTACAAAAGAAGGTAGATGCGTTACAAGGTCAAGATGTTTCAATTGGTGATCAAAAAAACATGGCATTTATGGGGACGATGATAACGAGAGGTGCTGGAACAGGGGTAGTCGTAGCAACTGGAATGAATACAGCTATGGGGCAAATTGCAAATATGTTGCAAAATGCTGAGCAAATGGAAACGCCATTACAAAGAAGATTAGAACAGCTTGGAAAAATTTTAATTATTGTTGCTCTTATTTTGACGGCTCTTGTTGTACTAGCTGGTGTATATCAAGGGAATGAAGTGTATCACATGTTTTTGGCTGGGGTTTCGCTTGCTGTTGCAGCTATTCCAGAAGGATTGCCAGCTATCGTTACTGTTGCGCTATCACTTGGCGTACAGCGTATGATTAAAAAGAGGGCAATTGTGCGAAAGTTGCCAGCTGTAGAAACGTTAGGCTGTGCTTCTGTTATTTGCTCAGATAAAACAGGAACAATGACACAAAATAAAATGATGGTAACACATATGTGGTCAGGCGGAGAATTGTGGAAAGTAACAGGTCAAGGCTATGAGCCAACAGGTTCGTTTATGAAAGGTGAAGAAGTAATTGACCCTACTAAGACGAAATCACTGTATCAACTACTTACATTTGGCTGTTTATGTAATAATGCGAATGTTATTCAAAAGAAAAAGACGTATGTGTTAGATGGAGATCCAACAGAGGGAGCTCTCGTTGCTGCTGCAATGAAGGCGGGAATATCACGTGAAGCTCTTAAAGGAAAGTTTGAAGTCATTCGTGAATTTCCTTTTGATTCAACTAGAAAAATGATGAGTGTTATTGTTCGTGATCGTGAAGGTAAAAAATTTGTTATTACAAAAGGAGCACCAGATGTTCTTTTGCAAATGAGCCAAACAATTTTGTGGGGAAATAAGCAGCAGCCTTTAAGTGAAATGTATCGAAAAGAAGTGCAGGCAGCGATTCATAGTTTAGGAAGTCAAGCTTTACGAACGATTGCGGTGGCATTTAAACCGTTAAAAGCTACAGATTCAATTGAACATGAAAGAGAAGTCGAGCAGGATTTTATGCTTGTTGGAATACAAGGAATGATAGATCCACCAAGACTAGAAGTGGCGCAAGCGGTGAAAGAG
>NZ_JBFTMA010000615.1:0-4465 GCF_056396725.1 Bacillus sp. 05T31 | reverse complement strand
CTTTCAGTTCTGCTGTACCCGTTTTACCAGCAAGGGTTACACCATCAACCTTAGCAATTCTCCCCGCGCCATCAGGGTCATTAATGACTTTTATTAATGCACTCTTTAATATCCCTTGATTCTTTTTAGAAACCACATTTTCTTTCCAATTCCCCGCTACTTTTGATTCTTTTAAAAGATGAGGCGATGGAATATTCCCTTCATTCACAATCGGTGCATATGTTAACGCTAAATGAAGTGGTGTCATTAATACTTGTCCTTGTCCGTATCCCGTATCTGCTAGTTGAATATCATTTTTTATCCCATCTTTTGCAATTGTTGAAATAGGAAATTCGTATTCGATTGGTAATTTTTCATGAAATCCGTACTTCTTAAATTCACTTACATACTGATCTTTTCCCATTTTCAAAGCTTGTTGAGCAAAATAAATATTATCAGAGTACTTCATTGCCTTATCAAAATCAACTGGACTAGCATCCTTCACACGTGTTACATAATAATTTCCCCAAGATGAATCTTTTGTCCACTTTAATCCTTGAATTTTAAATTCTTCCTTAGGATTTATTGTGTTTGTTTCCAAACCAATTGCACCTGTAATCGTTTTAAATACGGAACCTGGTACAAATGCTTGTGTGAAGCGATTCATCATTGGCAGTTTCGAGTCGTTATTCCATGCTTCCCGTTGAGCTTTTGATGCTCCTCTAACTATTGTATTTGGATTATAAGCAGGGCTGTCTTACCCACTAAATCATCTGCTTGATAACCTTTTTTTTGAAGCGATTTTAACTCCTCTGCATTCACCTTTCCTATATATCCCGTTAAGTGTGCCGCTGCTTCCCCTAATGGATACGTACGAATATTTACTGGGCGAGATGAAACTCCTTCTAATTCAATATAATCATTCTGTCTGGTTCCCTCTTTTAAAATACCAATTGGTACAAAGGAGTCTGGTTTTATCCATTTCGCTGCGAGCTTCTGATCGACCTCTTCTTTAGACATATCAAGTAATTGTGCTACTATTTCTTTCGTTTGCGCTGCCGTTTCACCTAGTTTCTCTGGAATAATTCCAACCTCAGTCGCTTTACCATTCGTTGCAAGCCCTTTTCCATTTCGATCATATATTTCTCCGCGTTTTCCTTGCTCTGTTTGCATACGTACTTTGTAATCTTTTTTCATACCTGGGAAAATGAAATCTGGTGTCCAATCTATTTTCCAAGATTCCTTATCTTTCACAAGTTTTGCTTCGTGGATGAATGAAACTGTTCCTCCATCCGTATCCATATTAACTTCAAAAAGAAAAMGTTCTTTATCTTTAKTATTCTCTCCTTTCGTTTTAAYTTTTAAATTCTTAACTCCAATACCCTCATARATTTTTTGATATTTCTCTRTGAAMTCCTTTTTAGAAATCGTTTTTTTTGCATGTTCTGATAAATGATCATACATATTTGTAAATTTTTTATCATTCCATAAATTGATATATTCTTCAAATGCTTGTTTTGGCGGTTCGTTTTTATTACATCCTACCAACATAACTCCGAAACAAAAGAAAAGTAGCATCCATATTTTTTTCAATTCAATCTTCTCCCTTAGTTAAAAATGATTATTCCTTTCTTAAAATATTAAATAAAAAATGTTTTAACGCTTAATAGACAGTGTAAGTAATGAAATAGTTCCACATTTACAAAAAAATTAAATTTATGGTTAAGCTGCATTCAAAAAAGGAAGATTTCAAGATTCTTACAAACATTTAGAAGAGTCATGTACAGGCAAACTACTAAAAATCAATTCAGCAACTTTTACATACCCTTTTGAGTTTGGATGAATTAAATCTGTAGACCAAAGCGTATTATCATTAACTAAATGATGATCCCAAAAGTCAACATGATGAAGCTTATACTCTCTACTCAGTGAAAGTATAACTTCATTTGCCTCTAATAATTGTTCTTTTAATACTTGTTTTTTTTCAGAAGGAAATGGAAGCCTAACWGTAAAATCTGGAAGGTTTGCTATAATAATATCAGCACCTGCTTTACTTAATGTATCTATCATAAATTCCATATCGTTCTTATATGCATGATGATTCCAACGTCCTTTTAAAACATCGTTTGCACCTGCAATTAGACTAACCAAATCTGGATTAAAAGTTAATGCCTGYTCCAATTGCTGTGAGCGAATTTCTTTAGTTACTAACCCACGTTTTGCAAAATTAGCATATTTTAAATCATCTACACACAGTTGAACAAAATGATCTACCCAGCTTTTTAATGCTATTCCCTCAACTTCATCCCCTATCCCCTCTGTAAAACTATCACCAATCGCTACAAATCGCTTCCACATATMTAGTCCCCCTTTTTTGTTATTCATATCTACACTATACAATAGCCCACAGCGTAATTGTTCTTCTTAAATGTTTTTCAATTTCAATTAAATTCCATAGGAGATTTTTCAAATGAGCAAGACRACTCGATTAAACTATTTCACATGAACAAAAACATGAAAATCTACGTTATCTTCTCGCAGAAATAGGTTGAGACCAACTATCTTTCCCATTATCATTTAAGCGTACTTGAAAAACATATATAGGTTGAGAAAAGCCTTTTGTATCAGCGTAGTAATCTATATTATAATCTGTAATGACTAATGTATCACCTGCTTTGAAAGATATTATAGGATCAAAGTCTCCTTGTTTTAGTTTTTGAAATACTTCTTTGGGAGACAGAATTTCGACATCTCGAATATGTGATTTTTTTGTAACTGGCTCATTGTCATTAGGCATTTTTGTAATTTCCTCTTTGTAAACAGGCATTTTATTACCTTCGTCTTTTAACTCTATTGATGTTTTTATAGTGACATCAGTCATGTCTGTTTTTGTAATGGGATCTAAAGGCATATTCCCAAATTCCTTCATTTGATACGAAATCATTATTCCAAGTGCAACAAAACTTACTGTAATCGGAAGAAATAAATATTTGGTCATTTGTGTATCTGTTTCTTTTTTCTTCAACAATATAAGAACTATATTTAACATAGAATATCCTAGCATCATTCCTAAAGTATTATGAAGTAAATCGGCTAGTTCCATACTTCCACGTTGCATTGTAAATTCAAGGATTTCAATCAATAAACTTGCTATAATTGAGCTGATTAACATCCATTTTGTTTTTTGAAAAACATTACTAAATAAAGGTAATAAAATTCCTAACGGAAAAAGCATACCTATATTCACAATGATATGGAAAAAAGAAGAAAATGAAAAGGTATTCCATGCTTTTTTATAAACACTAAGTACATCAAAGTCAATTGTTCTTGCAAAAGTTATATCATCTGGACGACCAAATGAAGTAGCTGATAATACAAGGGAATAATATCCCATTATCAATATAAACAATATAACTTGTTGTACGGTAAATTCCCCCCCTCCTTTACATACCTTTTTGTATACTACAAAGTAGCTAAAAACAAAAATGAGTAGTAACAAGAATGTGAGTTGTATTGTAGGAATTGCAAAGGTAACAAGTAGTTCGGAAATAAAATTCATTTTACACCTCTGTTTTTACGAATAAAATATTCAATAGTTTTATATAACATTTTAGATATAGATAGCGATGTGTTGTTACCCCTAATAATTATTAATACAGAATTAAACCTGTATACATTGAGCATTTCTTCCTCTTRAAACYARCTTTATTTGACCAAGCAGCTACAAGGAAACTAGCGTTTTACTAATTGTACTTTCGGCTATGTCTGGAAAAACGTTACGAAGATTCTCTTTAGTAAGAGGATTTTTCGAGTTAAGTATAAAATTAAAAATTTGTTCAATTTTAGTATATTTATATAGAATCCGTAATTGACCGATTCCTAATATACTTAGGAATCGGTCATATTCGTATATTTACTAAAGAAATAAAATTCCTTCAAGCATTACACTTTTTTTCGAAAATTTGTTGTTCTTTGTTTTGCCCAGTTGATACATTTCTTTTCAATTAAATGATACGAAACTATAGAAAAAAGTATTGTCATTGAAATACACAAAGCAAGAAGGAAAAAGATAGGTATCTTTGTATACAAAAGTTTAAATAGTACCATCATGATTGGAAAATGACACAAATAGATACTGTATGAAATTTCTCCTAAGTATACAAATACACTCTTATTTAAAAATGCTTTCACTTTTAGGCTACTCATGGCCATTATTATAAATATACTAACACCGATTACGACACCCCAATCTTTTAATAAGAAAGTAGTATCATTACGGGAAAAACCATAAATTAAAATGGAATATAAATATAGAATAATCCCTAATGCAATAAGAAATCCTTTATTAAATTTTTTCATATTCCTATATAAGTAGATAAGCTTTTCCTGATGCTTAAAAAGTAACATTCCAACCATAAACATCGATGTGAAATGCAGTGTATCGGCATAACCATTATAAAATCCCTCTGCTTTCCCTATATGCAAC
>NZ_JBFTMA010000614.1:0-2723 GCF_056396725.1 Bacillus sp. 05T31 | reverse complement strand
GTAAAAGAATCGCTTTCTAGGTTCCTATTTTCAATTACATTACATAAAGAATTGAGAAATTATCATTTAAGAGCCTTAACTATCACTTCAGCTGCATCTGCAATTAATTTATTATCATAGGCAGCCTCTTTTTCATCTTTACTAGATAAGATTGCAATGATAATAGGTGCCCTGTTCGGCGGCCAAACGATAGCAATATCATTTCGTGTCCCATAACTTCCAGCTCCTGATTTATCTCCAACTACCCAGTCAGTTGGTACACCTGAACGAATAAGTTTGTCTCCTGTAGCATTTCCTTTCATCCACTCTGTAAGAATTTTACGTTTATCAGCTGGAAGTGCATTTCCGACCGTAAAAGCCTTAAGATTGGTAGCAATSGCTTTYGCTGTACTAGTGTCACGAATGTCTCCTGGAGTAGCTTCGTTTAACTCTGGCTCAAAGCGATCAGCCATAGTAACCCGATCACCCATCTGTCTAAGTGCTTTTTCATATCCTTTAGGTCCGCCTATTTTATTAAATAAAATGTTCCCGGCGGTATTATCACTGGAACGAACAGCCGCCTCTGCAATTTCCCCAAGTTTCATGCCTGTATCTACATGTTTCTCTGTAATGGGTGAATATTCCACCAAGTCGTCTTTCGTATAAGTGATAACTTCATTTAATTTCTCAGTTGAGTTTTGCTGTAGCAATACTCCTGCCGCTAATGCCTTGTAGGTTGATGCAAAGGCAAATCTTTCGTTAGGTCGATAAGCAATTGTTCGATTTGTACCAGTATCAATAGCATACACACCTAATCGAGCATCAAATCTTTTCTCAAGTTGAGAGAATTCTTTATACGTCGCATGATTTTTATGTTTAACTGGTCCGGTCTTTTCTTTCGCTTCAACTTGCAATGCCCCTCCTGTAAAAGCTTCTAGGCTTGTAAGACTTAAACCTAATATACCAACACATAAACCTACTTTTAACATCCTCTTGTTTTTCAAAATCATCATTCCTTTCAAATTTTCAATACTGAAAACAAGTAGTAAATTCAATACACTGTATCCTATTTGAAAACCTGTTTTTATACTTACAAATAATAGACCATCTAAGAAACAAGTTTGTTCCATAAAGTGAAACTTTAATCAGTGGGGGTTTTGTTCATCCCCCACTGATTATCAGCCCTCACCAATCGGGCTTTTACGGGCAGCCCGACTCCCGCCTAACTTCTTTGCTCCAGCTGAATTTTGAGGTGGGAGTTTTACTACCCGGCAAATAGCGGGATAAATTTAAAACCTTTTTAACTAGTAGCCAAGATATTAACAAAAGTAAGAGATAGCAACTATGATAGCCGCTATCTCTTATTTCAAATTTTCCTTTTTCTTTAACTTATAAAGGCTTTTATATAAACAGGGTCTCTTCCCCTGAGAAAAGTGCACAAATTTTACTAATTTTGATTCGAACTATCTGTACTAGCAGCTTCACCATGTATACGTTGCTTTTTTAAATCAAAGTATACATCTAAAATTTCCTTTCCAATTATAGAATTAATTCCATTTTTATCATCATGAAGCCATGGGACTACTACAGAAAATGCTACTTCTGGATTATCATATGGAGCATATCCAACTAATGTTAAGTTGTAACATTCCATACGTTCTCCTTTTGCATTTCTACCAATTGGATCATCTCCACCATATACAGTTTGAGCTGTCCCTGTCTTTCCTGCTGGTTTATATGGCGCATTTTTGAAATACTTCACGCCAGTTCCATCACCTTCTTGGAATACCCATCTAAAGCCTTCTTTTATCCGATCAATATGTTCTTTCTTCATATCAACTCGATTTAATACGACAGGCTCTATAGAGCGTATAACTTTACCGACCTCTTCTTCTTTTATTGATTGCTCTCGTATTTCTTGTACAATTTGGGGTTGCATTCTATATCCACCATTTGCAATAGTTGAAATATATTGTGCCAATTGCAATGGCGTATACGTATCATACTGACCGATAGAAAAATCTAGTAAAAACCCAGGTTGACTATCTACTTTTCTCGTTTGCCCAATTATTTCATTYGGTAAATCAATWCCTGTTGGWACYCCTAAACCAAATTGTTTAAAATAATAACGCATTKTRTCAAATGCTCCTTGTTTAATATCCAATGAACCATTTGGTACGTAATTAACTCCCGCAATTTTTAAAGCTGTCTGGAACATGTATACATTCGAAGATACTTGTAAAGCTCGTAAATCATTAATATTACCAAATCCGGATACATTCCATGATTTTTTGGCTTGTGTACCTTTAAATTTCATCGGTGCATCATAAAATTGATCTCCTGGCTGTATTGCCCCTGTCTCATATCCAGTTAATAACGTTGCGCCTTTTACAGCTGAYCCTAGCTCATACGAAGTTGTCATGTTACCTAATGCCAAATCCTCAATCTCTATTTTCCCTTCTTTTTCTACAATCTTTTTGCCTGCCATAGATAAAATCTGTCCGTTATTYGGATTTGTCATGACGACAAACGCTCGGTCCAACAGTGGCTCTGAACTCTTAAAAGCTCTCAAATTTTTCTCTATACTTTCTTCCACTTTCTTTTGTAATTCCATATCAATCGTTAATGTTAAACTAYTACCACTTTTTCCTTTAGAGATTATTTCTGYGYTWAYAATGTTTCCTGATTTATCAGTAATGTTTTTCACTTCTTCTTTTGTGCCGTGTAATACATCTTCATATCGT
>NZ_JBFTMA010000613.1:0-6622 GCF_056396725.1 Bacillus sp. 05T31 | reverse complement strand
CCCAATTAACCCTTTGTTCTTTCGTTGATTTCCAGTCTGGTAAAAACTGTTCTATTTCCGGTTGATTCGATATTTTATAAATACTCTCCGCATCTTTGATAGTAAACTCTTGCAAGTATATATCTCCACAGTCTATTCTAAATAAATTAGTCGAACTCTCTTCTCCCATGTTAATCCCCTTAATTATATTAAAGCGCCTTAATCTGCTTCGTAAGTTCTATAAATCGTTCATCAAGTTCTTTATATTCTTTATCGTTAGAAGTTAAGAAACTTAATTTACCTAATACTTCTTGTCGCTCTGTTTCTAACGTTAAACGTAGCTCTTCAATATCATCTCTTGTTTTAATAAGTTCCTCTAGCTGCTTTTGTATCGTATTATTTGAAAACACGAGTTTCGTGTTAGTTGTTTTCTCTAGAAAATATCGATCGTGAGAAACTATAACGAGTGTTCCATTATACTCAGCTAATGTATTTTCAAGCTGTTCACGTGAAGGGAGGTCAAGGTGATTCGTCGGTTCATCTAAAATAAGTACATCTTTTTCATCTAAAATATAAGCCATTAACTTGCATTTTACTCGTTCCCCCATACTCATATGCTCAATCGGCTCTTTCCATTGAGAAGCTTGGAATCCTAAATGTTTCATTAAATTTTGGACTTTTCCTCTTTCTTCAAATGTCTCTTTAAAAAATAAATCTTCTGGTGTTTTATCCAGTGGTAAATCAAATACTTCTTGTGTTAAATAACCGATGTTTGCAGATGGTGAAATCCATACTTCTCCTTGTACAGTTTCCGTTCCCATAATCATCTTCAGTAATGTTGTTTTCCCGCTACCGTTTGGTCCAACAATCGCAACCTTCTCACCGTGCTGGATTGTAAAATTAACGTTTTCAAATAATGTCTTTCCATGAAAGTCTTTTTTTAATTTCTTTACTTCTAAAAAGCGTTTTCCTACTTTTTTATTCGCTTGAATAGAGAACTCCACTGAATACTCTTCTTTCACACGTTCTACTTTCGTTTTCTCCAGCTCTTTTTCGAGACGTTTTCGTTTTGACTTCACTTGCGCATCCATTCGCTTCGCTTTTACACGATAAAACTCTTTAACTCCTTCTTGTTTTGTAGACTGTGCGTGTGCCTTTTGTGACCATGAACTTAATTCTTTTATGCCCCATTTCGCAAGAAGTTCTGCTTCTTTTGCAATCATATCATTACTAATAAAAGATTCTATTTCTTGTTCAACATATGCCGTTGTCATATTCATTTGCTGCCATTCAACAATCCCTTTTGATGGCTCAATCTTCCCATTTATTAATTGAAGTAACGTTGATTTACCGGCACCGTTTTTACCAATTAATCCGATAACATCCCCTTGTTTAACTGTCACATTCATTTTCTCTAACAAAGTATTTTCCTTTATTTCAACATAAACATCATTTAATTTTAAAAGTTCTTTCATAATACCGATCCCTTTCATTAAGGGAGAATAAAAAAATCCTCCCAAATAAATTTGGCAGGATTAGTCGTTAACATATTTATACCCAAATAAGCTATTACGCATAATAAATAGCAATACCGTTGTAAGGAAATTGGGCAGACTAATCCTATTTTTTAGAAATTGAAATTTATTGAATTTCAACATTTAAAAATAAGATTAGTTAATCATCGTCCACCCATCATTCCTTTCCGTCGTTAGTAACCATATTGTACCATAGTAGTACTGTATGAGTAAATGCGATTATACGTGCTGTGAAAATGATTGCTTTCTTTTAGGTCTATTTATCTTCACTTCATATCGATCAAACACAAACAACATCTGTAATACTACTGGCTTTAGATTTCTTTAGTAGTAAACTTCTAAGCACTCTCTCTTATATAATTTTTATATAAATGTATCATTAATTATATATTATACATATTACATTTCAGTTCTTATAATAAAGATATCATTTTAAAAGGAGGATACTACAATGGAATTTAGTAAACTAGGAAACAGTGGATTAACAGTAAGTAAGATTGCATACGGGAACTGGATTAACCATGGTGGAAAAGTAAACGAAGATACTGCAAATGATTGTGTGAAAGCCGCACTAGATGTCGGAATTACTACGTTCGATACTGCTGATGTCTATTCGGTCGCTAGCCAACCTCAATATTCGATGTTGTGGCGTGTTATTGAAACTGATGTAATACCAACATGTCAACGTGAGGGGCTTGGTCAAGTTGTTTGGTCTCCCCTTGCACAAGGTATTCTCTCAGGAAAATATCAACCTGGTAAACCCTTGCCGACTCAATCGCGTGCTAATTCAGATGCTGGTAAACCATTTTTCCACAAACTCGTGCAACGTTGGATGAGTGATGATGTACTCACTGCAATTCAGAAACTCAATCCCATCGCGCAAGAAACTAATCTTACCCTACCACAACTCGCAGTTKCTTGGGTACTACAAAATCCAGCTGTTTCCTCTGCAATTATTGGCGCTTCAAATCCGGAGCAAATAAGAGAAAACGTAATTGCTTCTAGTGTTAAATTGCAACCTGAAATTATGGATCAGATTGATAATATACTACAAGGTTTCGCTGAGTACGATCCGGGTAAAACAGGTTGAATCATCAGTGACTTTAAAATAAAAATAGAAGTTTCCCTTTCCAAATTACCACTGCCCATCCTATCAAGATGGGCYTTTACTTTTCAAATTCAAATTGTGAAGTCGTATAAACCTCTCTAACAACTGTTAAGAAGTTYTCTAATACGACAGAYTTTTCATCTTGTCTCCATCCAACATATAAATTTATTTTCGGTGTATTTTCTTGAATGTCTTTATACATGACACCCGATTTTTTATAGCTTTCCACCGATGATGGAACGACAGAAATCCCCATTCCTGCTGCAACTAAATTCACAATAGTTTGCATTTGGATCGCCTCTTGAACAATATTTAAACTTACTCCATGTTCCCAAAAGTAACTAATAATTAAATCATAAAAGTTAGTACCGAAATGACGAGGAAATAAAATAAATGGTTCATCAACTAATGATTTGATTGAAATGTTACGTAATGAAACTAAAGGATGCTCTTCATGCAAAACTAATTTTAAACATTCCTCAGAACAAACTTCGGAAACTAATATTTCATTATTCTGCTTGGAACGAATAAATCCAATATGAATTTGTTTTTCATAKAGCGCTTTTATTTGCTGGTCTGTTGTCATCTCRCGTAATATAAGCTGWATTTTAGGAAAYCGTTCTCGAAATGTTTTTAATATGTCTATAACKGTTTCTGTAGAATCGACAAAACCAATGATTAAATGCCCGATCTTCCCTTCATCCGCGAGCTGTGTTTCTTTAATGGTTCTATCTACTTGAAGCAATGTTTGCCGCGCACCTTCTAAAAATATTTTTCCAGCATCCGTAAGTTCAACCATTCTTTTTGTTCGATGAAAAAGTTGAACGCCTAATTCTTCTTCTAATTTACGAATTTCTTGRCTTAAAGGAGGTTGTGCCATCCTAAGCCGCTCTGCTGCACGACTAAAGTACAACGGTACCTTTACCAAYCTCTGAATGGATTCCTACACTATGTCCTAATTGTTTCGTAATTTCATATACAAGATAKARYCCCATTCCAGTTGATTCTTTAAAATCTCTACCGTTTTCTCCTGTAAAGAARGGTTTRAATACTCTTGGTAAATCTTGCTTCGGTATCCCTACGCCACTATCGGTAATTTCAAGTACAACTGTATTACCTTCCTTACATGCTTTCACTTTAATCTTTTCTCTACTACCTGATGAGTATTTAATTGCATTCGATATAATTTGTCCAATTAAAAATTGTAACCATTTCGCATCACTTTCTACAGTAATCCCCTTATCAATTTCAAGCTCTGGATATACGAAATTCCGGATAAAAAAGCGTTTATGTTCATGCACGGAATCATTCACTATTTTATGTAGCTGTACTCTTTCTACATAAAAATCTTGTGTAAATGCTTCTAAACGTGCGACATACAGTGCCATCTCTAACCCCTTTTTCAACCTATCTGTTTCCTCATTAATACTTTCAAAACGTGAATCCACTTCATCTTGTGTAATTAATTCTATTACAGATAAAGGTGTTTTCATTTGATGAAYCCAYTGATTCATAAAGGTTAAATGATCATTATTTTTCCTCTCTTGTAACTGGAGCTGATTTTGATAATGTCGATATTGTACTTCGAGTAAATCTTGGAGAGCAGTAGATAAAACTGCAAAATCAGATTTTTGAACAGATTCATCCAAAGATTGCAACGGATTTGCTAAACGTTCATAAAAAGATCGATGTGTAAAATAACGAAATACTAAATAACTTACCATAAAAAAAGCACCTAAAAACATTGCATATAATGCCGTTGAAATATGATTATGCCCATCAAACCAATAAACTAAGAATATGGCTAGTAGTTGGATCGCAGTAAAACAAATAAGTGGTATATGATCACGTATAAATAACCTTATCATTTTTCCATACCATTATCCCAAGTAATATGTAATCTATATCCAACACTACGAATTGTTTCAATTGCTCCTTCAATTTGTAACGTTTTTAACTTTTTACGCACACGTGTTGTATTTACACTTAATGTATTATCATCAACATAAGATTCACTATCCCATAATTTATTTAATAATACTTCCCTACTCACAACACGCGGATAGTTTTTCATTAACATCTCTAATAAAATGGCTTCGTTTCTCGTTATATCAATCTCTTGGTTCCTAAGTTTTAATACAAGCCTTTCGGGATATAAACTAAGACCTTGTTGCTCAATCATTCGTTCTTCTAGTTTCGGTGCATAGTCTCCATAAGCACGTCTTAAATGACTACGAATTTTCGCCATTACAACTTCATAATGAAACGGCTTCGGAATAAAATCATCGCCACCATTTTCTAATGCCATAACTTGATCCATCGTACCTTCACGGGCCGAAATAAATAAAATCGGACATGTGGAAACCCCGCGAATTTGACGACACCAATAGTAACCATCAAAACTTGGTAAATTAATATCYAATAAAACTAACTCCGGTTGTTCTTCTAAAAATATGTCTAACACATTTTGAAAATCCGTTACAATAATTCCTTGGTAACCGTATTTCGCAACATATGTTGATAATAGCTCCGCAATTTTCATATCATCTTCAACAATCATAATTTTAACCATCTCTGAACTCCTTTTTGATCCACAATCTCAAATATACTTATATAAATACTACCTCTTTTCACAAAATCCGTAAAATAGAAAAAGGATACTTTTATACAAAAGTATCCTTTTTCTATTTTTCTTATTTAATATGAAATGCATTTAGAGAAAATCCTAACTTCTCCACATATTCCCTTCCTAGTTCCATCCGCGCCGTTTTTAGCGGATCCACAACTTGGCAAATTTTTAAATTACCTGCTGCTGATAATAAAAGAGTTGCATCAGCTTTAGACATTTCTAATTCTTCATGTAAAAATGTCACCATATTACGTACAGCACGATTCGCTGCATCATCTAGCAATTTCTCTGAAGCAATCGTCATTATTTTTTCTTTTTGAATAGCCAATGGTAATGGCCATTTCTTTCCTTTTATAGTCTGAACAGTTACAGTTACCTCACCAGCAACCTCTACTCCACTAACACCAATTTCACCATCACCCATCGCAGCGTGTAAATCGCCTAATGCTAAAAGAGCACCAGGAACATTTACAGGTAATAATAACGTTGTACCTTCTTTGATTTCTTTACAATCCATATTCCCGCCGTGATCATGCGGTGTACCACATAAAATACTCTCTTCTTTCGGTGCAGTACCAATCACACCAATCATTGGATTAATTGGAATTTGCAGTTCATTTGAAAATGAAACATGTCCATTATGTATTGGGACAATTTTTACTGTATTTTCATTTAGCTCATCACCCATTACACCTAGGTTCGCACCTGTAGTTAAAACACCCTGCTCTGCAATTTTAATCTTTTCAATTGTTACGACTAATACATCACCAGGTTCTGCACCTTTAATATGATATAATAATTAGCTTTTATCTGCATAAGCTCCTTTTTAAAATTAGTAGTTATTTTCAAGAAAAATGCACTTAGCTCATTTTGAAACATACACTCTTTACTATAACAGGTAAAGAAAGGTGGTATTACAATGCCCCTTATTCCATACAACGAAAGTGACGTTGATTTACTAGCACGTTTAATCCGTGCTGAAGCTGAGGGCGAAGGACGACAAGGTGAACAACTTGTTGGATGTGTTGTAGTAAACCGTGTATTTTGTGATTGCTTAGATTTCAAACAACTTCGATCTGTGCGTGATGCAGTATATCAAAGCCCTGGCGGATTCGAAGCAGTTCAATACGGTTACTTTTATCAACGTGCCCGTGAATCAGAAAAAGAAATCGCAAGAAAAGTTTTACAAGGTGAATGGCGCTGGCCAGCACGATGGGCTCTTTGGTATTTTCGTCCAGTTGGAGCTTGTCCACCCGAATGGTATAATCAGCCGTTTGCAGGGCAATTTAAAAGCCATTGCTTTTACGAACCAAGTGGTGATGAATGTCCAAAAATGTATTCAAGATAGTAAAAATTAAGCAACGCAAGTAC
>NZ_JBFTMA010000612.1:0-3248 GCF_056396725.1 Bacillus sp. 05T31 | reverse complement strand
GGGATGTACAAGGTCCTAAAATAAGATTGGGTGAAATGAAAGAGGAACAAATTACACTTGAAGCAGGGGAGTTATTTATTTTACATACCAATCCAGTTGAAGGGAATAAAGAAGAAGCAAGTGTTGATTATGTAGGGATTGCGAATGACGTGAAAGTTGGAAGTAGAATTCTTATTAATGATGGGGAAGTTGAGTTAATTGTTGAAAAGGTAAGTGCGGAAAAAATAGAAACGAGGATAAAAACAGGTGGAAATATTGCTTCTCATAAAGGGGTAAACTTACCAGGTGCAATTGTTAGTTTACCAGCTATTACTGAGAAAGATAAAAAAGATATTCAGTTTCTTTTAGAAGAGAATGTTGATTTTATTGCGTGTTCCTTTGTGCGAAAACCTTGTCATATAAAGGAAATACGGGATTTTATACAAGAGCATAAAGAAATTCCCCCGAGTTTAATTGCAAAAATAGAAACGATGGAAGCTATTGAGAATTTTCAAGATATATGCAAAGAAGCAGATGGCATTATGATCGCAAGGGGAGATTTAGGTGTGGAATTGCCGTATCAATTTATTCCACTGTTACAAAAAATGATGATTCGTGAGTGCAATCGAACGAATACATATGTAATTACAGCGACACAAATGCTTCAATCTATGGTAGATCACTCTATTCCTACAAGAGCTGAGGTAACTGATGTATTTCAGGCTGTATTGGACGGAACGAATGCTGTTATGCTTTCTGCTGAAAGTGCGTCAGGAGATCATCCAATCGAAAGTGTGAAAACATTACTTCTCGTTTCTGAATTCGCGGAGCATGTAAAAAAAGACGGTCCTTTTGCGATGAAAGATGTATTGGAATTACTACATAAGTCTCTTTAGTTTATATAGAAGGATGTATCTCTCATCCTAAAAACGTACGGAAAGGAATCAGGATAGGAGGTGCAATTTTAGTATTTACTTACAGATTGACAGGTGGCATTCCAGCTGCCTATATGAAAGAATCATTATGGAACATGGAGGTCTTTCGGAAATCTAAAGAAGGATTTTAAATTAATTAATCCAATTATCTCATTTAAAATATGTTCATTTCTATTCATAAATGATATCCTTATAGTTGAATACTTTTACTGAATCAGCAAGAATTTGTTGTTCTTTCTGTATGAATTCAACTTTTTATGGAAAGATATGTTAGTAAGTGTACAATTTGAACGTTTTATTTTTTAGAGTATGATAGGAGGAGAATGAATATGGAAGCAATTGAAGTAGGCGAAATTTTTAGTCTTACCGATGAGAATAATGAAGAACAGGAAGTTGAAGTGCTTGGAGCGATGGATGTCGAAGGTGCAGAATACATTGCGGTTGCCTTTGTAGAAGACATTCAAACAGAAACTGAGGAAGACATTGATATCTTCTTTTTAAAAGTAGAAGAAGATAATGAATTCTCATACATAGAGAATGACGAGGAATTTGAAAAAGTATCTGCGGCGTTCGAGAAGATTATGGACGAGCAAGAACAAGAATAATAATAAAAAGAGTTAGACAAAAGAGGGAGATGCATATCTGCCCTCTTTTTTTATATGGTTGAAAATTACATTTATAGAAATCGATAATTATATTATGTAAACTGAAAGACTCTTTATTTATGCACTAGAAAAACCACCCAAATGAGGGTGGCGCTTATTATATATAGTTATTAAATGTGTTATTTTCCAAGGAAGAGAGGGGAATCTTCACTTCAGTACCTTCCTTCATATTACGCAATACAACTGTTTCTGTAGATAGTTCCTCTTCACCAATTATTAGCACATAAGGGATATTTTCTTTATTTGCATAATTAAGGGCACGTTTCAATTTACGTCCAGCTAGTTCAAGTTCGATTTTTAAGGAAGTAGTAGAACGTAATTGCTGGGCGATTTGTAAGCATTGTAATTCTGTCCCGAGTGGGATGATAAATAAATCCGCTGTAGATGATATGGTTTCTTTCTGTGATAGTGCTGTATAAATAACGTCTAAACCGAATGAAATACCGACTGTTGGATAGTTCATATTATCACCACGGAATGCTCCGATAATATTATCGTATCGACCACCGCTACCGATGCTAGATGTAATCGTGCCATCTTTTAGAAAGATTTCATACACAGTGCCTGTATACATCGTGAGTCCTCTTGCTAAAAACGGATTGAATATCGTATTTTCATTTATTCCGAGAGCGAGTAAGTATTGCTGTAGTTGTTGTAGTTCCTCTACTCCATCGGCGACAAGTGTATTATTGAAAGTGTCTTTAAAGTCGGCTATAGGGAGCTTTAGGCAAGATAAAACAGTATTACATATTGTATCGGCCATTTCTACAGTAATCCCGCGCTCCAATACATCTTTTCGTACACCATCAATCCCAATCTTTTCGATTTTATCCAATGATAAAATTACGTCACTCGTTAGTTCAGTAGGGATGTTAATAGACTGGAGAATACCGTTTAAYAATTTTCGGTTATTATATTGRATYGTTACTTCTAAGTTTAACGTTCGGAAYAGYTCAAAYGCCATGCGTTTGGATTCATCGCCACGACTTTAGCGAATGGAATTGTTAAATCGTAACGTAAGGCAAGCTCGCGTTTTCCTTGATCCTTAAGTGTATATATTTCTTTTAAAATTTCATCGCCACCACCGTATTTGTATGACATAAGTTCATACATATTTAACGTTGGAGTTTCTAAAGGTTTACACCCATATCGTTCAAATGTATCTTCACAAGCTCTTTTAATTTTATTTCGCAGTACTTGTTCCTCTGGTAAATGGTCTTTTGTCCCTTTTACATTTTTCATTTCCACCATAATCACTCCTCTTTTAAATTAAAAAAAGCTATGCAGGTATAAAAATACCCACACAGCTTTATGAACGCTTCGTGGGTCAACAGGAAAAGCCCTGTACCCACGAAGAAAAATTTTTCTTCGGATACACGGCGTTACGTATGATGATGAAGTTGGAAAGACGTATTAAAAGTTCGCATTAAAAATCTCTCCTTAACATAAGTTTTTCCAAATTATATCAGATGAATTTGGAAATATCAATATTTTCAGTTTTGAAGAATACGTGAAGTTATGTAGGAGAAATTGAAAAGAGTGTATAATAAAAGAAAACTTAATAATATGAAATAACTTTTTAAGGAGACCGCTATGAAAAAAGATAAAACAAATGCGATGCGAATATTAGATAAAGAAAAAATTGAATATTCGATGATGTCATATGATC
>NZ_JBFTMA010000611.1:0-2728 GCF_056396725.1 Bacillus sp. 05T31 | reverse complement strand
CTAATAGAACCACCCCAAGGTGGATTTGGTGAACAATCATTTGTATATCAAAGTGGAAAAGTAATTCGTATGGAAGAACGAAAAACACAGTTACTTTAATCAAATTTGAATTTTATTAAAAAGGAGGAAGTTGAAAATGCTGATGTTTGTATTACATGAAGATGTTACTAATTTCTTCAATTTCAATATAGAAAACAAACATTTCAGAGTTGAAGATGTAATAGAAAATGATAGGTTGCAAGGTAAACATAAAATTGTATATTTGGACCTTGTAACTGTAACAGTACAACCAATCTAATAAATTTATAACATAAGTGTTATTTGAATTTAACTATTTTGTTTGTGATAACTACAAATGAAAAAATAGCAAGACTTAAAATTAATGAAACACCTATAACTCCAACTTCTTTGAATAAAAAGCTAATCATGTTTTTACACATCCTAATCAATTTGTTTTAAATAATGTGAGATATTTATGTCCCAGATGAATTTTACTATAGAAGTAGGTAGTTTAACATTCAATAAGCTTACATTTTTATTACAAGTTTGTAAGGTTACTGAGTATTTTATAGCTATTTAAAATGTTAACAAAAGCGTTATTTTGTTGAAAAGTAATGCGGAGATAAATAAATAAGACCGCTCCTTTATCGGAACGGCCGTACAAATATCATGTGCTGGAGGTCTCATCAAATAGCTTGAGATGTTTTCTCTAAACAGTATGGACAAGGATTTTTACGATTATACGTAAAAACGGCAGGTAATTGACTAAGTTACCTGCCATGTCCTGAAAAGATACGGAGGAGAGAGCTCCGATTTGAAAGAGTGAAGCCGGTGGGAAGTCGGCTTGCAGGTAGTATGCACGATATAAAAAAGATTATACGAAAAGGGGAATGGGAGATATGAAATGGATGTACAATCTTGATAGCAATAGTGAGATTTGGACAAGTGATAAATATGAAACGAAAGAGGAAGCCATTCAAGCAGCTTTAAAAGATTGGACGGATAGAATGGTAGCGGATAGGGCATCAGTTGATAATGAATTCCAAATTGGAGAATTCAAACAGTATACGCCATGGATTAATGCGGATGTATTGTTGGATGAATTATATGAACGAGCAAACGATGAATGTGGAGGGGTTGCAGATTCTCGGCTTTCAGGGGTAGCAAGAGATGAAGGTGAAAAACTTCAAGAACAAATAAACAAGGTAGTTGAAGGATGGCTAAAAGGAATAAATGAGTACCCTAGCTTCGGATCAATTGAAAATATCGAAACGATAGACGCTAGCAAACTTGAATACCAAGGAAACTAAACAAAATAGTTATTTTAACAACAAAAGCCCTAGCAGGGGAGCTAGGGCAGGGGATGGGGTATTAAGAATTGCCGAATTAATAACGAATGACATCTTCGAATGAATTTAGTGTAACACACAAACTTGTATACATCTGTTACAAAATCATGAACAAAGGGGAATGAGAGATGAGTGAACAAACTGTAATCATTAATATTCCACCAGTTGAAGAGTGGACAATAACAAGCCTTAGATATGCATGCAAGAATCATAAGGTTAAAGGATATACAAAGATGGATCGTGAGCAGTTAATACAGCATGTGAAAGAGATTCTTGGTCATAAGAAAAACTAAACAAAATCCTTATTTCATAACAAGCGAAAAAGAGCACACATATAAGCATGCTCTTTGACAAGAAAGGTAGATTTCTATGAGTGGAGAGTCTCCATACAATAACGTATGCTTGTCCGGTTAAAAGGTGAAAATTTTTTTAATAAAACCTTTATTTAAATAAAAAGAGCGCTTTTTAAGGCGCTCTCTGACCAAGATTTATATAAAAAGGTGACTATGATTATTGTATGTATGTGTTTAATATATGTGCAGTTTTCAAACAAAATCGTTATTTTAATTAAAAGAGCAGCTAGCAAAAGCTAACTGCTTGTTAAAAAAAGAATCCACTCTAGGTTATTTACTGCCAGAGTTTCAAGAAATAAATGATTAAATTAATYTAATTTTTCAATTACAATCGAAGCATYTATATTTGTTTGTGTTCCACCTGCYAARGTCTGCAAAGTAACTGCAGCAGCGGAAGTATGATTATTAAGGGTAATAATATCACCTGCAGCTAAAGTGAGGATTGTTTGGCCGTTGTTTGGTTGAGTTCCTGCACCTGATCCATAAACTGCGCTGGTAACCGGAGCACCATTTAAAAAAAGTGTGAATTGATTAGGCTCAACTCCTGATACAGAAAAAGAAATTTTATAATCTCCTGCATTAAGAACCATTAATTGAGAAGTTCCCAGCGTATGAGTAAAACCAGATGTCATTCTACCATGTGAATTAAAAAGAATAGGTGCTTCTAAGGCAACAACTTGAGCTGCTGTATTGAAAACATAAGCATAATGAGATAACCCAGATACTGTAAGTCCGGTAGGTCCAGTAGCTCCAACAATTCCTGATAATCCGGTAGGTCCAGTAGGCCCAGTAGCTCCAACAATTCCTGATAATCCAGTAGGTCCAGTGGGCCCTGGAGGTCCACCAGAAGGTCCAGTAGCTCCGGTTATGCCGGTAGGCCCAGTAGGYCCCGGAGGTCCACCAGAAGGTCCAGTAGCTCCGGTTATGCCGGTAGGTCCAGTAGGCCCCGGAGGTCCACCAGAAGGTCCAGTAGCTCCGGTTATGCCGGTAGGCCCAGTAGGCCCTGGAGGTCCACCAGTTCCTGGC
>NZ_JBFTMA010000610.1:0-2737 GCF_056396725.1 Bacillus sp. 05T31 | reverse complement strand
CCCGTAGGCATAATACAGACTGTATCTTTCCCATCTAATACATTTTTAATTGTTTCATCTTGTCCTCTTCGGAATGACGAATAACCGAAATAAGACGCTAAAAGTTCTTGTGCTTTTGTAAACAAAAAAGAGTCACCTGCTTTTCTTTATCTTTCATCTATTCCCATTATATCATCAAACTGATTCTCGCCACTTTGAATTTTATAAGTATTTGAGTTCTATTTGCTTCCTACGTTTTCCAACATAAAAAAACAAATCTAGTACACAAGAAGAAAGAATTTCAAAATAAATATTCATTTAATTTACCTTCCTAGAATACTACTAATCGTATACATATGAATTTGAGGAGGTTAAATTATGAAGAGTCGTTACAATAATTCCAACAAACCTAAAGCATTAAATAAACAACTCCAATTCTCTAATAATGATGCGTGGAAATATGAATCATTTTATAAGTATCAGCCCTTATTTTCTTATAGCAAGTTTATGAATTTCCTTTCTCAACTTTTTAAACGTTAATACATGTGCCAAATATATATCATTCAAACAAATTTTCTCAACATATAACTTATAGACTTACTACAATACAGTTGTTACCATATATAATAATCTGTTAGATAAACCCCTTATGTTGACCTGCTKAAATTAGCAGGTCTTTTTTTATAMTTAYATATYGCRATRTATCGTAGCCTGRCTGAAAAGTCTTTTCTCCATTTTAGAACCCTATTCCGCTCTCCACAAATGATTATAATTCCAAAAAGCAAAATATAAATCCGCTACATTCATACAAGCAATTCATTTTTTCTCAATACACAAAGTGAATTTCATTTGTTACTATAAAAGTACTCTAGATGAGTTTTTGCTCATCAACATTATCTAGTTAAAGGGATCTGCCGCGGGAAGCAGATCCCTTTAACTTTATTAAAAAGCACCCTTCTCATTTGGACACATTTACCAGGTTTTTTTGAAAGAATTTTATGTTAATATTACGTAGTCGAGTCCGACATCTCGGCAATACCCTTTTGAGGTCCTGCAATTTCCCTTGCAGGACCTCTATTATTTTAGAATTCTTTTTATTCATATATATCATAAGTGTGTTTTTTATTCCCCTTCAACTTTCTCCTTTTCCAACTCTCAAAAAAACTCTTGGACACGTAACTTAAAAATAACGTTTATCATATTGTGAGATATACATGTTCAAAGGAGTGTAAATATTTATGTATACTTATTGGCAATCGTATTACTCCCCTTATCATATCACTAATGGAAACTTCGATTCATTTGTACGAAATTACCGAGTTAGTAAAAACGAAAACTTTCTAAAAGGATATATGCGTTCTTTATGGGAACAACACGTTGCTTGGACACGATTAGCCATTATAGGCATCATCTTTAACTTGCCCGACGTAAACGTTACCGTTGGACGTCTTCTACAAAATGCAACACACATGGGGCTATCACTTGAACCATTCTACGGAGAAAATGCAGTAAAAAAATATAGTGCATTAATTAAAGACCACTTAACAATCGCTGCTGATCTTGTTAAAGCCGCAAAAGCTGGTGATCAAAACGCAGCGGCCGCTATAGAAAAGAAATGGTACGCTAATGGAGACGAAATTGTTGAGTTTCTAACTAGTATCAATCCATATATAGAAAAAGAAGAATTTAGAAAAATGTTTTATGAGCATTTAGCGTTAACGAAAGCGGAAGCACTTGCCTTCCTAAATAAAGATTATGATGCCAGTGTAAAACTATACGATAAAATTGAAAAAGAAGCATTAGAAATGGCCGACATGATAACAAACGCAATCGTAAAACAATTTCCGCAAGTATTTCAATAAAAATAAGCCGATTTGAAAAAACAAATCGGCTTATTTAGTTTTCTATCAATGATATTTCACCACTCCTCTTTACATTTAACGTATATCGATATATTTTATTAATATCCGTTTTTTATAGGAGGAAATAGTTTGATTAACGCAATTGGTCTCGTATTTATTCTCACAAATAAGCACGAGAAAAAGAAGAAAGTTTATCTGAATGAAAAATTCGCATTAATAGACATTATTGATTCTAAAGAAGTATTTGATGATGAAGGTAACTCATTAGTAGAACTAACATGTAAATACAGCATATACTTAGATGAAAAATACTATTGTAAATCTCTCGATGATTATACTGGACAAGTATTCCCCTTCTTAAGCGCAAAAATAGGAAAGGGACTTCTTAGAAACTTAAATTATTACTTTTCTTACGTTGATGCCTATGATAAAAAACCACCTGTTAAAGAAATAAGACCGCTTATGAAACAAGTAACTAACAGATAGCGGACAGTATTCAAAAAGAAAGCACCTAACTTCAGATGCTTTCTTTTTTTGAATCAGTAACTCTCTAACTTTCATCTCCTTCTAAATATATATACCCAAGCATACTTTAAAATAAAAACATTGGAGGATTAGGCTGAATGAAATATTCAGAATCAATCGTAAGTAAACGGCTTCGAAAACTTAAAACAACTGGTATGTTTTTTATACTATTTTTAATCGCCTGGCTTGGATATACAAAATTCCTTTATGGAAATGGTTTTCTTCTAGAAAAGAAAAATTCAGTTGAAGTAATGAATACTAGCGTTACTGGAGAAATAGAAAAGAATTTCGATGTAAACTTACAAGGTTTTCGTAAAACGAACCTTGATACACTTATAGATGCTAGTAAAACCGATCCTAGCGAACTATCC
>NZ_JBFTMA010000609.1:0-2739 GCF_056396725.1 Bacillus sp. 05T31 | reverse complement strand
GCATATGGTACTGTTACGTTTGTTAATGCAAGAGTTGATGTACGTGGAACCGCACCTGGCATATTTGCAACTGCATAATGAACAACACCATGTTTCTCATAAGTTGGGTTGTCGTGAGTTGTAATACGGTCAGTTGTTTCGAAAATACCACCTTGGTCAATCGCGATATCTACAACGACAGAACCTGGTTCCATTGATTGAATCATTTCTTCTGTTACAAGTTTTGGCGCTTTTGCACCTGGGATCAATACTGCACCGATTACAAGATCAGATTCTCTTACAGCTTCTGCAATGTTATACGGGTTAGACATTAACGTTTTCACTTGGTTTCCGAAAATGTCATCTAATTGACGAAGACGTTCTGCACTTAAGTCGATGATTGTTACATCTGCACCTAAACCTACTGCAATTTTCGCTGCGTTTGTACCAGCTTGACCACCGCCGATAATTGTTACTTTACCGCGTTTCACCCCTGGAACACCTGCAAGTAAAATACCTTTACCACCTTTGTTTTTCTCAAGGAACTGTGCACCGATTTGCGCAGACATACGACCAGCTACTTCACTCATAGGTGCAAGTAATGGTAAAGAACGATTGTCTAATTGTACTGTTTCGTATGCAATTGATACCACTTTGTTATCAATTAATGCTTTCGTTAATTCTGGCTCTGGAGCTAAGTGTAAGTATGTGAATAAAATTAAACCTTCGCGGAAATAACCGTATTCACTTTCAACTGGCTCTTTTACCTTCATAACCATATCTTGATTCCATGCTTCTTCAGCAGTTTCAACAAGTTTCGCACCAGCTTGTACGTATTCTTCATCTGTAAAGCCTGATCCTACACCTGATCCTTTTTGAACAAAAACTTCATGACCATTTTGTACTAAATGTACAGCTCCCGCTGGCGTCATTGCCACGCGGTTTTCATTGTTTTTAATTTCTGTTGGAATACCGATACGCATTATTAGTTCCCCCTTGAGTTATGAAATGACCCCTGAATCATTTTTTAAAGCGCTTTCTATRCTCTTATATTCTAACATAATATCTCAATATTTGACAAAAAAATAATACAAGTTTTCCGATAGATTTAATCYTAMATKAAAGGACAGTATTATCCGTACCTCTCAGTATAAAGGATAAACTGTCCAATTATTCGAAACTTCACTTTATTTAATTCTATCGATGTCTATGAATAACATCAACAGCGCCTGTTACTTCAATAATCGTGCCAGTAATCATATCAGAATCGTCCTCACATAAAAACGAAATGGTTCTTGCGATATCTTCCCCTGTTCCAGATCTACCAATTGGTGTGTTACTACCTTTCAGATTTCGTGCTTCTTCAATCGTTGCCTCTTTCATTTCACCAATTATATCACCAGGACATACCATATTCGCAGTAATACCGTATTCAGCTTCTTCGTATGCGACTGTTTTCGTTAAAGAAACAAGTCCGACTTTCGCAGCTGCAAAGGCTGAACGATAAATCCATCCAGGCGCGCTATCTGCCCCTTGAAATCCATAGTTAATAATACGGCCAAATTGCTGGTTTCTCATAATCGGTACGACAAGTTTTAATAAATGAAACACCGCTGTTAAATTACCCTGGATCATTTCATTCCATTCGTCTTCTTCGTAATCGACTAATTTTTTCCTTTCAAATACGTAAGGACCAGCATTATTAATTAAGAAGTCAATTTTGCCAAAACGGCTCATCGCTTCTTCTACTATTTTATGTAAATCTTCCTTTTTCGTGACATCAGCTTGCACGAACTGTAGACGTTCTTCCATATTTTTATATGTTTCTTTCATTGTTTCCATAGCACTTGTATCGCTATGATATGTTACTGTTACTGAATATCCTTTATCCAATAACTTTTCTGTTACTTGCTTTCCTAAACCTTTCGTACCGGCTGTAATGAGCGCGTGTCTCACAAACATGCCTCCTTTTAAATTGCTATACTCCATATGTAACAAGTTCTCGCCTCAATTACAACTAAAATGAATTAAGGCAAAGTTTTCAAAATTCTGTAACGTTTCGGACAAGCACATTACCAAAATTTGTTTTATAATAAAGTTGTAAACGGTAATAAAAATGATTGGGAGGAATTTACTATGAATAATACATATACAAATATTTTAATTGCGGTGGACGGTTCTAAAGAAGCAGAAAAAGCCTTTAAAAAAGCAATTCAAGTTGCAAAACGAAACAATGCAACATTAACAATTGCTCATATCGTTGATGTAAAAGCATACTCAGCAGTAGAGGCTTATAGCCGCGCAATTGCTGAACGTGCAAATCTATTTGCAGAAGACTTATTAGAAGACTACAAAAAAACTGCTCTTGAAGCTGGTCTTGAAAAAGTGGAAACTGTATTAGAATTTGGTAATCCTAAATCTAAAATTTCAAAAGAAATCGCTCCAAACCATAAAGTGGATTTAATTATGTGTGGTGCAACTGGTTTAAATGCTGTAGAACGTTTCCTAATTGGTAGCGTCTCTGAACATATTATTCGCTATGCGAAATGCGATGTCCTTGTTGTTCGTGGTGATGAGGAGCAAGGTGATCTTTAATTTATAAATAAAACACCAAGTCCACATAGGCTTGGTGTTTTTCATTTCACAAACTTCACTATAAATACAAGACAAGCTACAACAACAACGGTACCTGCCAACACATACGGCGGAAGGAATTTCAAAGACCATAGCGCCATCATTATCGTCGCAACAGTTAAGTAC
>NZ_JBFTMA010000608.1:0-2740 GCF_056396725.1 Bacillus sp. 05T31 | reverse complement strand
GCTTCACAGACGATATCGAAAATTTTTCAAAATCGTCTACTGAAGAATTGCTAATAAATCTGTTAAAAGGTTATGCAAAACGATTTGGTGAAAGTGAAGAATCAATGTTTTGGTTACGAACTTCTTATTTTCCGCCGGATGCATTTCGCGAACAAATTATTGATAAAGCGAATGTACACATTGAAAATGTCGGAAAACTTTTATTCCCTGTGTTTAAAAGAGCAAGCGAACAAGATGAACTGCATAACATTGAAGTAAAAGATGCTTTGGAGGCTTTTTTATGCTTACTTGACGGCCTTATGGTTGAACTACTATACGCAGGTTTAAATCGTTTTGAGACACGTTTAGAAGCTTCTTGGAAAGTATTTTGGCGCGGACTTTCAAACTGACGGATTGCTCCTTTGCAATGCGTCGTTTTTAAGCCCTTTACCTAACGACTGGTAGGAAGGAGAAATGACATATGGCATGGATTTATGTAATCATAGCTGGTATTATTGAAATCTTTTGGGTKATTGGACTAAAAAAAGCGGAGGCACCACTTGAGTGGGCTGGTGTTGCTCTATTAATTACAATTAGTTTCGTCTTATTATTTAGAGCWTATAAAGATTTACCTGTTGGTACTGTTTACGCAGTCTTCACTGGAATTGGAGCAGGTGGAATCGTTCTTACCGAGATTTTCATTTTCGGAGAACCATTCTCTATTGTAAAAGTATTATTAATTGGTTTAATCTTCTTCGGAGTAATCGGCTTAAAACGAGTAACAGAAGAAAAAGAAGCGAAGGAGGCTGCATAAAATGGCTTGGGTATTTTTAATTCTAGCTGGTATTTGTGAAATTGTTGGTGTACTCTTTATGAAAGTAGCCACTGAAAAGAAAGGCTGGGCACCAAAAGTTATTTTAATCGCTAACTTYGGCGTAAGYTTCTTCTTCTTATCWCTTGCRATGAACACATTACCGATGGGAACTGCTTACGCAATTTGGACTGGAATCGGAACTGCTGGAAGTGCACTTCTAGGTATTCTTATTTTCCGCGAGTCAGCGGATTGGCGCCGCCTTGCCTTCTTAAGCTGCATTCTATGCGGTGCTGTTGGCTTAAAACTATTAGGCTAACGTGAGGTGAATGTCATGTGGAAAGAAAAAGGAAAACAAATCTTAACATGGATCACACTTGGGATTATCATTCTATTGCAAATAAGTTTTCATATAATAGAATGGTTGTTTCATAAAGTAATATCCATTCTTACATTCCTTCCTAACATGGCACTTGAAATTGCATCTATCGTTTGGTCAATTATTGCCTCCATTACTATCGTAATTATATGGAGCATCGCCAAGCTTTGGAACAAGTTATTTAAAAAGGACAGTTCTTCTGAAAAGAAGTAACTGTCCTTTTTTATCCCGCATTAACGGGCAGTAAGACCCCCACCTCAAAATTCGGCGAATGCGAGGGAGTTAGGTGGGAGATCAACTGCCCGTAAACGCCCGATTGGTTCAACTAATAATCAGTGGGGATGGACAAAACCCCCACTGATTAAAGTTTCACTTTATATTCATTCAGATTTTCTATARAAATTTGATGCGATMAGACAAAGMAGACCAGCTATGACAATACTTATACCAATCCCTTTATGCAAATTAGGAAATGGCGGTGGTATATCCGAGTAAAAATTTGCTATTATGAGACCGATTGAAAATAAAAGTACCCCTATTCTATATAACCATTTTCTTTTGTTCATCCTTCTCCCTCCTAAAATTTTTCATACACTCTTTCCTTTTGGACATACTACCTAAAAAAGGAGTGAATGATATGCAAAATTCTATACATAAGCAAATCCTATTTTTATTTTTCCTCTTTCTCATTTTCATCATCGTTTTCAGCTTTATATTACATACTCCAAAAGATGTTGTACCGAATAGCCTCTCTGTTTATAAACTCTTACTTTCATATTGTCGTTATTAAAGAAGGTGCCTTTTATGAGGCACCTTTTAAAATTCTCTCTTCTCATACAATTTCACTGAAACGAAGATAGATACTATGAACATGCATATTGAACTAACGAATAACACGCTGTTATATAGTTGAATTTGTTCTAGGTTGATTTGAAAGAACATAGAACAGATTGCTGTCGGTGCTATTAGTATGAAAAGCGTAATAAAAATAGTTTTTTTATACGCTAACCAAAACGATATTGGTAAAACAAAGCTTAAATACACTAAAATAAAGCTAATACTAGCAACCGTTGTCGTTTCAATAAATTCAAATAGATTAACCCCATTCTTCATTCCCATCGTGAAACAACCGACCGTTACGCTTATAAAAAGAATAATAATTGCTACTATATATTTCGCAAATACAATTTGTTTTCTCAATATTGGTAAACTATTTACTATAACTTCACTCTCATTTTTACTATCTGCTTCAAATGTTTTTACTGTTGCCCCAATTGTAATAATTACTGACATAATTATGAAYAGATTTTCCGTATCTGTTAAAGCCATATAAAAGARAAYAGGATASARTATGTACCAAATTAAAAATTTCCATTGAATGATGAAATCTTTTAAAATTAATTGCTTGATCATGTTTTACACCTCCTAGTATGAAAAGAGCCTCTTCTATAACTCTGCCTCCTGAAACATTTTCATTGAGAGCAACATTGATATGACTATACTTACTAACACTCCGATACCAAGAACACTCATTGATAATGTAGCATCTTCAGAGTGAAGTACTTTTAGCA
>NZ_JBFTMA010000607.1:0-2742 GCF_056396725.1 Bacillus sp. 05T31 | reverse complement strand
ACGCACCACAAAACGAACCAATTCAAGTATTTATGGATCATGGAGAACATATTTAAAACCTAAGGAAGAGGGCGCTTATAGTGTCCTCTTTTTAATATCTATTATTTATATGATGAGGTTGCAGGTACGTTTTTCGGTTATTGTTTGATAAACGTAAGATGTTTCTAAAAATGTGTATACAAAGGTGTGATTTTGTAATGTATATGTTCACATATTTGCTCACATTTTGTTCACGTACCATATAAAAAAGTATGAAAATCTATAAAAATAATTATTTAAATAAAATTTGTTCTAGATACTAAAAAGCGCCAAACCCCTTGTGGTATAAAGGATTTGGCACTTTTATATTTTTTATGTTTTATCAAATGAACACCCCTAAAACTGCTCATTCTTCTCCCAAGATTCTACAATATAATGAGCAATCGTTGGGTTGAATCCTTTACCAACTAAGAACATAATCGCAGCAACTTCTGTTAAAGCATGTTTGTGTGATGTATGTTTCGCTTCATTCAAACCGTAATCTACCCAAGGTTTTACGAAATCAAGTACAGGTTTCTTTAAAGGTAAAAACTGTGTACCGACAACTTGTTGGATTTGTTGTTGCGTTGGTTCTGTAATAGGTCCAGGTGGTAAAATTTGTGGTTGTGTAATATCTAAAACCGGCCCAGGTGGTAAAATTTGTGGTTGCGTCGGATCAATTGTTGGTGGTTTAGGTGGTGAGACACGTGCGTCATAGTTTGGTTGATACATTTGTTGTTGGTATGGATTTTGTTGATATTGTGGTTGCGTCTCGTATGGATTACCTTGAAATTGAGGTTCTTGGCTAGGTTGTGCTACGTATGGATTTTGAGGATATTCATAATTTGGACGTGTGTCATAGGGGTTTTGAGGATATTCAGTTTCTTGATTTTGCGGTGTTGCGTATGGATTTTGTTCGTATTGTGGCTCTTGATGTTGTGTCTCTTGCTCCTCATATTGTTCAGCATATCTTTGTTCCTGATGTTGAGGATAAAGAGGTTGTTGTGGGTAAGGCGGTTGGTTATTATAGAACATTTTTATTCCTCCTTCATAATGATGCCTACCACCTAGTGTATGGGCGGACAAGAAAATATGTGATGAAAAAATGCGGGCGTGTTACAATAAGTAACTGGGTGAAGATAAAATGATAAAACAAGAAAAAATACAAAAAACAATAACTTTCGTAAAGCATATTTTAGAAAAAGATGCGAGTGGGCATGATTGGTATCATATTGAACGCGTACATAAATTGGCGATTTCTTTATCCGAGCAAGAAGGGGGAAATCGTTTTATAATTGAAATGGCAGCATTACTTCACGATGTAGCAGATGAGAAGTTAAATGAGAGTGAAGAAGCAGGAATGAAAAAAGTTTCTGATTGGTTAGAAGAGTTACGTGTTGAAGAAGAGGAAAGTAAGCATGTTCTTCATATCATCGCCAATATGTCTTATAAGGGCGGTCATGGTGGCACAGTTGAGTCACTTGAAGGGAGAATTGTTCAAGATGCGGATCGTTTAGATGCTCTTGGTGCAATTGGAATAGCTCGAACGTTTGCATACGGAGGAGCGAAAGGGAGATTAATGTATGATCCAACTATCCCTCCTCGAGAAGTGATGACGAAAGATGAATATAGAAAAAATAATGATCCATCTTTAAATCATTTTTATGAAAAGCTTTTAAAACTAAAAGATTTAATGAACACGAACGCAGCAAAACAAGAGGCTGAAGTTCGTCATCGTTATATGGAACAGTTTATTGAACAATTTATGAAAGAGTGGAATGCACAAATATGAAAATGTTAACTGTGGAGAACTTATCGAAATCATACGGAGAAAAACCGTTATTTGATGGATTATCATGTAGTATTACAGAAGGACAACGTGTCGGAATTATCGGTGTAAACGGTACTGGTAAATCAACGTTATTAAAAATTATTGCAGGATTAGAAACTCCTGATACAGGTGATATGACGCATTCACGCGGATATACAATTAGTTATTTATCACAGCAACCAGAGTTTGATGAAAAACTAACAGTATTAGAGCAAGTGTTCCATGGTGATACACCTTTAATTCGTCTTCTTCGTGATTATGAACAATCGTTATTAAATATCGAAAAAGATCCAAGTAATGAAAAAGTACAGGAACAATTATTTGCAGTGCAGCAACGTATGGATGCGATGAGTGCATGGGAAGCAAATGCGAATGCAAAATCGTTATTAACGAAATTAGGAATTACTGATTTTACAGCAACTGTTGGAAAYCTATCTGGTGGACAAAAAAAGCGTATTGCAATGGCGCAATGTTTTATTGAAACACCTGATTTATTAATTTTGGATGAGCCTACGAACCACCTTGACCATGAGACAGTTGAATGGTTAGAAGAATATTTAGCAAGATATACAGGTGCGGTATTACTTGTAACCCATGATCGTTATTTCTTAGATCGTGTGACAAACCGTATTTTTGAATTAGATAACGGTAAACTGTATAGCTACGAAGGAAACTACAGTACATTTTTAGAAGCGAAAGCACTTCGTGAAGAGCAAGAATCGGCACAAGAATCAAAACGCCAAAATTTATATCGTCGTGAACTTGCTTGGATTCGCCGTGGTGCAAAAGCCCGTTCTACGAAACAAAAGGCGCGTATTCAGCGTTTTGATGAGCTAAAGGGACAAGAAGGACCAGCAGCGAAGCAATCAGTTGATATTGCACTAAGTGGAAGT
>NZ_JBFTMA010000606.1:0-2743 GCF_056396725.1 Bacillus sp. 05T31 | reverse complement strand
GACTAGGGAAATATCCCTAGTCGCTTTATTGCGTCCTATTAGCAGAAGCAAGCTGCTCCTACAATGATTAGTAAAATGAACAGTACAACAAGTAATGCGAACCCACCGCTAAAACCGCAATCAACGTGACCCATAGTTTTTTGACCTCCTACATTGTTCTTACTACATTGTTATCATATGAAGCGGTGGGCATTATGACATGGGCATAGGTCTATTTTTAATTAAATTTCTTAAAAAGGTTGGATAGAACATGAGTATGCTCTATACTTATGGTGTTATAGAAAAAATGTGGTGGGATGCTTTGTGCAGTATAATTTTAAAGTAGAGGCTTTTGAAGGGCCTTTAGATCTATTGTTACACTTAATAAATCGTTACGAAATTGATATATATAATATTCCTGTAGCGAAAATTACAGAGCAATATCTATCTTATGTCCATACGATGAAAGAATTACAATTAGATGTTGCCAGTGAGTATTTAGTAATGGCTGCAACGTTATTACAAATTAAAAGTAAAATGTTGTTACCGAAACAAGAAGAAGATGTACCTGATAACGGTGAAGACTTTATAGATGATCCTCGTCAAGAGTTGATGGAGAGGTTAATTGAATATAAGAAATATAAGCAAGTTGCTACTGAGTTAAAAGAAAGAGAACAAGAAAGAGCACAGCTATATACACGTCCGCCAATTGATTTTACATCATTTCAACAAGAAGAGGAGACAAGCTTACCTCTTGATGTTACGTTATATGATATGTTAGCGGCATTTCAAAAGCTAATGCGTCGTAAAAAAGCAAARACCCCCGTAACAACGCGAATTACTCGCCAAGAAATACCAATTGCACAGCGAATGACTGATATTCTACAACAGTTAGAAGTAARAGGCGGTCGTCAAAGCTTTTATGATTTGTTTGCTGATGAAGAACGYGAAATAATGGTTGTAACATTTTTAGCGGTTCTTGAGCTAATGAAAAATCAACAAATCATAATTGAGCAGGAACATAATTTTGATGAAATTTTCGTATCAAGCTCTAATAAATCCGTATAGAGTTGATGTGAAGATGGGATAGAAATATTTTATCTCATGTTAGGTTTTAATGTATCGTTTGGAACGAGAGAAGAAATATTGAACCGAACGCATTTACTGTGATTCGGTTTTTTTATGTATGTTTTTTATGGGAAATAGGAGGAAGGAGTTCGTAAAATGGATAGAAAAKAACAAAAATCGATTATTGAAGGGCTTTTATTTGTTGCAGGTGACGAAGGGATTTATCCGGAACAGATAGCTAAAGTTCTGGAAGTTGAAGTGGAAGAAGTAATAAACAGTATAGAGGAAATGCAAAAAGAATGCGAAGGATCGAATCGCGGTTTGCAAATTGTACAATATGCAAAAGTGTATCGTTTTGCAACAAAGAAAGAACATGCTTCGTACTATCAAAAATTAATAGATACTCCAACCGCGGCTTCACTTTCTCAAGCAGCTCTTGAAACGTTGGCAATCGTTGCGTACCGTCAACCGATTACAAGGACAGAAATGGAAGAGATTAGAGGTGTGAAAACGGACAAGGCATTACAAACGTTAGTTTCACACTTACTTATAAAAGAAACGGGAAGAGCGGAAGGACCAGGGCGCCCTATTTTATACGGAACGACGAAAGAATTTTTAGATACGTTTGGATTGAAAACATTAGATGATTTACCACCTCTTTCGGAAGAAAATGAACAAATGAATGAAGCAGATTTATTCTTTGGTTCTTTACAGGAATTATCAAAATAAAAGCTTAGCATTTTGCTAAGCTTTTTTTGTATATCAATTACAGAGCGTGCCATACTAAATGAAAAAAGGAGACGAGTTATGAAAGGTGTACGGAGTATTCTATTGTTGGTTTCTGTTTTATTATGTTTTTCGTTAAACAGCGCATCGGCTAAAAGATATATGATGTCTATTCATACTGCGTCTTCTATACATATGCATCGGCAACATTTTGGTAAAATGAAAGTGAGTTTTTTAAAAGTTGGACAAGGTGATGCGACACTTATTACATTGCCAAATGGTCAAACGATGTTAATAGATGGGGGCCCTTATGAAGCAGGAGAGGTTATTATTCAAAAACTAATTGAAAAAGGAATTAATCATTTAGATGTGATTGTAAGTACTCATCCTGATATGGACCATATAGGGGGGCTTATTCCAATTGTAGAACAAATGCCGGTTTCACTCGTATTAGATAGTGGAAAAACATATAGTTCATTTACTTATCATACGTATCGGAATAATATTAAAAAAAGGGGCATACCTTTCATTTCAGTGAAGGAAGGACAATATATACCGTTAGATCCACATGTTTCTATACAAGTATTGAACAATGGGAAATCGAAAGACGAGAATAACGAGTCCTCAATTGTGTTAAAGATTCGATATGGTAAAGCGGACTTTTTATTAATGGGTGATGCTGATATACGGACGGAAAATGAAATATTAAAGCAATTTGATGTACATGCAGATGTATTAAAAGTTGGGCATCATGGCTCGTATACTTCAACGAGTGAAACATTCTTAAAAAAAGTAGATCCACAATTCGCTATTCTTTCGTACGGGAGTAGAAATCCGTATGGGCATCCTCATCAGAGTGTAGTAAGACGATTAAAACAGCGTGGTATAATGATATATGGAACAAACAAGCGAACTGTGGAAATAGAAACAGATGGTGAACATATTACTATGGGGGCAAGCGGTCTTATGC
>NZ_JBFTMA010000605.1:0-2746 GCF_056396725.1 Bacillus sp. 05T31 | reverse complement strand
CTAAAGTACCACCGATTGTTCCAGCAATAACTGCACCGACAAAGCTAATTTTACCATCTGCGACTAAAAAGCCAGCATACGAAAGTACAATTTCACTCGGGATAATTTCAATCATTAAAGCTAGYGCTACTCCAAAGTAWCCTAGACTTGCAAAGAATTGCAATAACTGATCTATTATGTTTGCTAACATTTTCTTTTCTATCTCCTTTTTTCTTCACATACCATCCCATTATTACATAAAGGTTGCATTCTGCCAATATCTTCATTTCAACAATATCATCGGCATAAGCATTATTAATCTATTAATATTTCTTTTTGAGGTTCTTTCATGTAGGCAAACATTTCTTTAATTTGCTCTTCTGTATTTCTAGCAATCGATAAATTAGGCAATTCATTCTCACCAAAAAACTCCACATCTTCTGTTTCAATACTAGTTTTCTTTTCGCCACCAATAATCTTACAGCCAATAAAAATTTTATATACATGTGTTGCTGAAGGCGATGGTTGATGTTTTTCTTTATCAAATATAGCGAGTAACTTAAAATCATCTACTTCATAGCCCGTCTCCTCTAAAACTTCTTTTGCTGCTACTTCTGTCGGCGTATAACCGATATCAGCCCATCCACCTGGCAATGCCCATTTCCCATCACTTTTTTCTTTCACAAATAATAACTTTTCATTTTGAAAAACGACTGCTCTTATATCAACTTTAGGTGTTTGATAGCCTGTCTCACTTGCAAATAAATTCTCTACTACTTCCCAATCTGTCTTTGTGTAATGTGACATCATTGAAACTGAAATGTCCCGTAATTGTTGGAAACGCTCTATATCATATACATCCTTAGAATACGTTAAACCCGCTTGAGCTATAGATTGTATTTGTTTTACCCAATCAATCCACTTGACCGTCATGTTTCCACATCTCCATTCTTTATTAAGTAAATATTACGTCAATTCAATTGATACATCTTTATTATACAAAAAAAGAGATTGATAATGTTCCAATCTCTTTCAAAATTAATCCAATTCATGTAAGTGGTCTTGTATATACTTCCTTCTTTTATTTATATATTCATCAATCATATCAGCTTCTTGATCAAATGTTTCTAATTTTTCTTTCATATATGGATCTTGTAGTAAATATGGACGAATCGACTCACACAAACCTTCTACTTTCGGCATCATAAACGAAACGGTAAATTGTTCTTCTAATATTTCTTCCAAAATACTTCGGTATTGTTTTCTAAATACAGGTATATCTAACAATCTTGCACTTAACGTATTATAACCTTGAATACGAATATATTCATGATTAAGTGGTCTCCCTTGTACATCTCGCCCCCAAGTCGCATCATAATCCCACGGTATCACTTCAAATAAATTTGTCTCATCGTTATGATATAGTGCATAGTTATGAACGAAACCATCAAAGTTTTGCGTAAAAATAACTCCAGCTAACCAGCGTAAATATTTATCAACATGAAGGTATTTCCCAATCTCTTTTTCATAATCTTCCCTCGATAGTGTATTTGCTTGATAAACGAATTCACTCAGTTGCTCTTCACTATTTTTATTCGAACATTTAAATTCATATCCTGCAAAAAGCTCAGTTTTAACATCTTTATCTCTCTCGCTCATTAAAGAAAAATTCGCATCATCATCTATCGCATAATATATAGATCCTCTCGGCAACCCTCTACTTTTTAAAAAGTTTTCATCAACCGATTCTAACTGTAAATATACGCCTTGGATTTGACCATTTATTTTTATAAATACATGCTGTGACTTCGGTGAAAGTACCCCGATATCATTGAAAAAATCGAGCGATAATTTATTTCGAATTAGAGATGGATCCATAAATTCAGAGTTTAAATGAAACTCTTTCGCGCCTTGAAATTTTTTCGGTTTATAAAACATAACATGATAAGACTTTTTCTCAAATTCGCGAATATGAGCCCCTCGGTATACGATATCAATGTCGTACTTCTTTTTTCCATAAGTTAATTTTGCTGGCACTGGACTATCTGACCAAATGTCCTTTTTCAATTCCACTAAGTACATTGGATGAACAAAAAAATCATATGAAGGCAGCATGTTTTCTCATCCCTTCTCAGTTCTCTTCATTCAATGTATGCGCCTTGTCTTGTCCATACATCCGCTATCATCTATTTATATAAAATTACACTCTTGTCCTGTTCAGAAAGACTTCATCTCTCATATCATGTTAAGGAAAAAGAATACCTTTTCAATTTAACACTCGATAAGGAGGATTTCTATGAAACGTGATATTAGAAAAGCTGTTGAAGAAATCAAAAGTGCTGGTATGGAGGATTTCTTACACCAAGATCCAAGTACTTTTGAGTGCGATGATGATAAATTCTCTCATCATAAATGTACAACAGGGTGTAAATGTACAACAGGGCRTAAATGTCCAAGAACAAGATGTACTCGCGTGAAACATTGTACTTTCGTTACAAAATGTACGCATGTTAAAAAATGGACGTTTGTTACGAAATGCACTCGTGTGCGCGTTCAAAAATGGACGTTCGTTACAAAAGTTACTCGTAGAAAAGAATGCGTTTTAGTTACAAAACGTACTCGCAGAAAACATTGTACGTTCGTTACAAAATGCATACGCTTTGAAAAGAAATTTTTCTGGACAAAACGAAGTATCTGTAAAAAATGCGAATTCTTCCCTCACGGACACGGTAGCTCTTGCGATGATGATTGTGATCATGGTAAAGAC
>NZ_JBFTMA010000604.1:0-2756 GCF_056396725.1 Bacillus sp. 05T31 | reverse complement strand
CCAAAAATATTGCTGCCATTCATAATTATCTTTCTGGCCATAATCTTTAAGAGAAGGGTGAATAGGAGCTTTGTCATAAGCTGCTAGACGTTGACGTATCAGGTTTTTTAGTTTTCGACTGCGTCTTTCAGAGCTCATAATTCCTTGTAAGACCCATCGAGGGGTTAAAGCAAGCATCATACATGAAAAATGTCTACTTTGTCTTTTGACATGGGCAGGTGTAGCGCAGTAAACAAAATATGATTCATTATAAAAACAAAATTCCCATGTATTCTCTATGGGGTTATTTGGAATGTGCGTAGGCCATTCCTTCTCGTTCAAATGGCTAGTTTTACTAAGTAGTGACCAATAAATCTGTTCAAAATCTTCAACTGTAGTTTGTTCCATCAAATCTATTGGTACATTAATAAAAATAATAAGAGAGGCATATTCACCTGTGTCTTTAGAGCGTTCTGTATATGCTTTAAGTAATTCAGCAAAATCCTCACTAGTATTGGTGCTTCTAGGATCGCCAATGAATCCATACCTAAGGTGATTGGCAGTAAAGCCATGTTGAGCTGGGATACAAGGGAAAAGTTTGTTTTTATCCGTCATTTTAAATTTAAAAGAACGGAAAGCTTCTTATTGCCAATGTGGAAGATTAGTAATATTTTTTGTAAAGAATCTTTATCATAAAGTATAATCATTTTTTAATCCCCCCTAAGTCATAATACACAGCCTATTAATTATTAAGAAATAGGTGACTAAAATGATGATAAATGTTTTTCGGTATATATAAACAAAATGATTTAATGGAGGTCTCTCAGTGATTTATTTACTTTAATAGTTGATTCCTTATAATGGACAAATTTAAGTAACCATAGAGTTAGAAAATTATATAAAGAATATGTAGGTACAATGTTCACATTTTTATTTTCTAACTAGTATGTTTATAACGAAATAAGAAAGGATGTATCATTATGGGGATTTTTAAGGAAGAGAAAATTAAATTTATAGATTGTAAAGGTGAAGAAGTCATTTTGAAAATCAAAATTAAGGATATAAAAAAGTAGTGAAGAAGAATTAAGCCTATTTTATTGTGAAATATTAAGGAGTTTAATTACTTATTAAAAATAACTATAGAAGAATGGAAAATAATTCGTTCAAAGATGATTATTCGAGCATGGGGCAATTATTTCTGAGTGTAAAATAATGATAAGTTAGGCTGAAATTATTTATTATAGTATATGCCCTTTTTGAATCTTTTGCATAATGTAGCATGAATGAATATTAAGGGGGAGCATCTATGTCTTATCCTAATCAGTTAGCTTGGCATGAAACATTGGATTTACATGAATTAGTAGCATTCCAAGCGAACGGCTTAATCAAATTGAAAAAATCAGTTCGAAATATCCCTGATAAAGCACTCCAATCGTTATATATTAAAGCTATAAATGCGATACAAAACAATTTACAAGAGTTAGTGCAATTTTATCCTTATGCTCCTGGATTTCAGTCGCAGCATCGTGATGAAACTGGGTTTTTCGCTGGAGATTTGCTTGGATTTGCAAAGACATCTGTTCGAAATTATGCAATAGCCATTACTGAAACGGCAACGCCGCGACTTAGGGAGGTTTTAACCCGTCAAATAAATGGCGCCATACAATTACATGCACAGGTTTTTAACTTTATGTATGAAAGAGGTTACTATCCGGCCTATGATTTGAAGGAACTATTAAAAAATGATGTTCAGAATGTGCAAAAGGCAATACAAATGCAGTATTAAAATAAAAGTATGGAAATTATCTTTAGAGGAAAACTATAGTTTATTTATGAAAATCAAATAGTTAAGCCTAAATGGTAATTTCCATGATTAAAAAATGATTAAATGATAAAAAACATAGATTCATTCCAAAATGTTAAAGAATTATGCCAACGCTATGTTAGAATGTATGAACATATATCTAAGAACATTTTTAGGGAATTATTTTCTAAATAGAAATAGGCGTTCTTATAATATATGGTGATACTTGATGAAAAAAAGTTATTATCGAGTAACTCATGGACCAGAATTTTAAGTGTAAGTTATAGCAAATATATATGTATAGTGTAGGCGAGGAAGCAATTCATTTTGAATTAACTTTATATAGCTTTCATTCGAAAAATAGATAAAAAATAAACAAACAGAAACAAAATATATAAATTCCAAACACTTGGAATTGTAGATATTCCTAAATAGACTCCTCCAGGTAATAACCAAATACTACAAATTAAAATGAAAATATATTATTTTTTTGATTATTTAAATAATTTTCCAGGAAGAGGGGGAGTAATAATAAGAAAAGAGCACTAATGAAAACCTCTTTATTAGATATTTGACCACTATAAGGATTAAAATATATAAAAAATAGCGATAGAATAAAAATACTTACAGATGAAATCAATCCTACATAAACATTGATATTGTTTTTCATAATTAAGATTCTCCCCTCAAAAACAATCTACTCATAATTCTATTTTCCAACTACCGATTTTATGTAATTGTTCTGAGTGAATAAAATTTGTGTTGAAACAAGTATTAAAAAATTTATATCAATAATAAAGACAGAATTCATTCGTATATTTAAGCTTTGGTATTAAAATGAAATTAAGATTTTTGTAAGAAAGATAAACAGCTTAGAATACAGTTGCGAAGTTTTGGTCTTTTCAATCAAAGATTTTTAAGTGAGTTTGAATCAAATAATAAATATCCTAGAGAATAAGAATCTATGTAGTAG
>NZ_JBFTMA010000603.1:0-6061 GCF_056396725.1 Bacillus sp. 05T31 | reverse complement strand
GATGTAGTAAGAGTGTTATTCACACTCAACCCCTTTGCACTCGCAATGTCTCGAACATCAATTTCTTGATCCCCTGAAATAAAGCGATATGCATTTGCTGTTGTTTGATAGTCAAATGATACTTTATAAGTTACGCCATGTTCGAAACGATAATTTTGAGGGATAGTACGGTACAGCAACCCTTTATTTCCAGTGTTCACTTTAACGGACCAATTCCCACCTAATACATCATCGACTAACTTTTTACCTGCCCATCCTTTTTGCGTATATGGAGCATGCAATTCAGACAAATGAATTCTGTTGTCTTCTACACCTTCTGTGTTACCAATAACGAATGGGTAAATGCCTTGTACCACCATTTCAAAATCTTGTTTAAATTCCGTCGGTGAGACATTATTTTTCAAGGACTTTTGAACGATCCGAATATCATCAAATTTTGTGTTTCCTTTTCCGGAATCACGGCTGAGAGTTAATTTAGCTTTATTAGATACAGCTGTAAAGCTCACTTGCATTATTTGCATTTTGCTATTGTATCCATCATTTGAGGCATGTGAATCTGCCTTAACATAGTTCTTTTGCAGGCTGCGAAGTGTGTAATTGTTAACGTCTTCTTTCCCACCTGTTACTGTAATTCCGGCCTTTACATCACTATTGTTTTCAACATATACCTCTGCAACATAATCTTTCCCCGGTTCCAAACCAGTAAGGACACGGGAAACAGTTGTATCTTTCGATGGACTATCAATATTCAAGTAATAATCTCCGCTACTTAAATCACGGTTGCTTCCAGTTTGATTCGTTCTAACAGCGCTTACAGCTTTGTTATCACCTTCAATAGTTGTATATGCACTTACTTTTCCTGTATTGAATCCCGCGTCATATATATGAGCACCCTTACTCCAATCATAGTCAAGGATTTCCAAACCTTTATCTCTTTTTGGTACAACAACATATGGAGTTGCCGCACCAGCTGTCAAAGTTACCTTATTATTTACGACCTTGACTTCTTTCATATCTGCTCTACCGCGATCTGTCAATTTGTATACATAAACACTAGATACACCCTTATATTCATCTGGAAGTGTCCAAGTAGTTGTACCACCTTCCAAATTCCAATGATATAGTTTTTCAGAATTAGAAGTTGGATTTTTAAAATCTTGTTTCACCCAAGGAATTAAATAAGTGTGTCCATCAAGTACAACGTTTCCATTCAGTGTAATAACACGTTCCCTAGAATTGTCTTTTCTAGTTACATCGACAACATCCCCATTACTTGGGTCTTTCAATTTTATTTCCTTTTCTAAGTTTGTCTTGCTTTTATCCCCTTCTACAGCTGTCCAATTCGTTACATAATATTTTTGTAAGAATTTAGTAGGTAGATTCGTATCAAATGTCATGCGAATAAAATTATCAAAATTCTTATCAGATTGCCACCCTTCGAAACCAGCTAATTCAAATCCACCAAGCAATGGATGATCAGCGGTTCCTCCTACTTCAGGCCAATTCAACACCCAAGAATCTCTTTGGTGATTGCTAATAAAGCGTAGTACTTCTGAGTTGATACCTTTGCTTTCCGGTCCACCGTAGTTTTTATCGGTAGCCCAGTGTTGCCACGTTGAATAATTGGCCATAGAACCACCAAATTCCGTTGTTAGTCTCCAGCCCCTATCTTTAAATTGATCTGCTATTCTATTTGATTCCCATTGATTTTGATACCATACATCTAAATAAATAAAGTCAAGATCTGAAACAGCAGCTTTCAATTCATCTAGTCTTTTCGCACGCGCTCCAGTATACAAATCTTTTAATTTATTAATTGTATAAGATTGATCTAGCCATCCCCATCCTAAAGAATTTGGACGATCAATAAAATCATTGTTGAAAGCTTTCGCTTCAGGATAAACTTCCTGCGCATTGATATGGACACCAAATTGGGTATTATACTTATGCCCCTCTTTAATAAGCGTATCCAAATCTTTCACGCCACCCATACGCTCACCTACATTACCGTAATCCGGATGACCACTGTCATGTCCTTCGTTTGCATATCCTTTTAATAAAACAGCCTGCCCCAATTCATCTGTAGCAAGAGCAACCTTTTTAATATTATCTGCTGTTTTTAAGAATGGTTGTTGTGCTTGTGATCCGAAATTCATTGCAATACGCATTCCAACATTATTGTTTACATCTTGATATCCTTTAATGTCTTGCATAATATCACGGTATGGAATCTACGCTTACATCCACATCTCCTGATTTCCTAACATCAGTACTAATATTCGTTAATTTAGCTTTTGCACCTTTTTGCTCCGAATTTACTGAGATAACGTTCATATCAGCAAACTCAACTGTTTCAATTTTTGCACTACCATTATTTTTAATTTCATCGAAACTATAAATAACTTTATTATCATTTACTTTCAAAGATACCTTAAATACAGCATCAAGATTTTTAATTTCATCCACAACTTTTAATGTATATAGCACTTCACTATCGCTTAACTTTTCAAAGCTTACTTTAGGATAGTATAGTGCACCATTTACTTTCAATCCGTAAACAGGTGATTCTTGTCCATTCATTACTTTATCGCCAACTTTGTATTTCACAACCCGCGGGAATACTTGGTCAATAGTGACATCCATATACTTTGACTTTAATGTATCTTCTACTGGTGGAGTATCTGGAGGTTTTAGCGCACTATATTCCTTGATTTTGACATTAGAAATCGTAATATCGGCAGCTCCTCGGCTTTTTTCAAACCCAAGTCCCCCCGCTTGATCTACACCACCTGTTAAAGTCCAAGAATCTACCTTTTTACCATCAATGTATAACGTTGCAACATCGTCCATGAATACTAAACGTAAATGGTATGTTTGTTTTGCTTTTAACGGTACATTTGAAGTCATCGACGTCCAATTGTTTATAGGTCCAAATGTTTCACCAAAATACTGGTCGTTCGTATCCCCTGTTCCCACATAAGTGTATGCAGATGCATTTTGAACACGATAGATTAATCCAAAGCGATTCATCTTATCAGTATTAGTAGTAACATCCGCTTCAAAAACACCATTTTTAATTGCTTTCATTTGGTTATAGACAAYTCGATTCTTTTGGGTAGATGTAACACCGAAAGTTGCTGAACCATCTTCATTATAAGTAACTTTTCCATCGCCTGAGATAATTTTAAAGTCGCCTTCTTCTAGTTTATTATCCGTAATGTCGACAAGTTTTTCATCTCCTGGATCCGTGCCTCCATCTCCAGGTGCAGCTCCTAATTCAATGAGAACTTGACTTTTTTTATCTCCAAAAGCACCAAGTTTAACTGCTTCCTTACCTGTAAGGAGGTTATTTACATCATTAGGTAAAGTAACCGGTCCAAATAAATCTTTTCCATCTAATGTAATATTCAAAGTGGTTGCGTTATAATCAATTTTTATGGAATGTGAGGTCCCAGCCTCTGGAAGTGAAACATTCGGTCTCGTTTTTAACCAATCACCTTTTCCTTGATATTTGTATTCATAGAACCATCCAAGTGAGTCGTAGCCTACAAAAACGAAGTTATTATTGTCAATATAGTGAGGATAGAAACCAAATCTAGTATCTTCTCCACTGGTTTCTGGAGTAAAGGTATACGCCATCGTTCCCGATTCTTTAGCGATTTTATTTTGTTCTTGGAAAATTGCAGCTTTAGCCCCATTATCATTTCCGGCACCTGCTCCAAGCCTTACATAGGACTTCCCATTTTGTTCTATTATTGCATTGATTTCGTTTCCTCCAGATGAAATTGTAACCCATGGATTAGACACATTTGCTCCTACATGTAATGGCACCATCATGCTCACTAAAAATGTCGGCACAATTAGCACAAGTGCAAGAAGAGTATTAAAAGCTCTCTTGAAATGCTTACTCTCCAATTCTTCTCCCCCTTTGAATTTCAAATTTTAATTAAAGACAATACCTGCACATTAATTTTTAAAATATACCAAAACCTGAAAGGTACCGCTTTCACTTATGTTTAGAATAGTTTTTTTAAAGCTCCCACTCAATAAAGATATTGTTTCTTTTTTTAGATATATTGTCTTTTAGTAAAGCGCTTACACATTCTAGGTATTATTACCTTTTTTCAGCTATATTTACTTCAGATATAAAGTGCACCTCACATATCCTTGTTTTAAACTATAGTTACTACTACTTTTACTGTTTTGGACTTTCCACCTAGGATTTTCACACATGCTGGCCTTACTAAAAAATGAGCAGATAAATGTCTGCTCATTTTTCTTCATTCCGTTTAAAAATTGATTCTGATGCAAATATTTCTTAAAAATAAATGAATTGAAAGATATATGGAAGAAAAGATATTGTACTAACTTTGAAGCTCAGCTGTTACTTTCACTTTAGCAAACCATGAGTTAGCTGTCTCTTTCAACACGAAATTCAGTTCTTCAGTATTCCTTTTACCAATATCTTTTAACCAATCACGACCTGCTTGTTCACCGCCTAAAGCAAACGGTATCACACCGTCTCTCCAAGTTGCCCGACCACATAACACTCCGTTAAAGGTAGAACCAGAGTCTTTAGCAAATTTTAATGTTTCTTGAAATAATTTTGCGCTTACTCCTGCACTCAGGAAAATAAACGGCAGCTCGGTTACTTCACTTTGTTCTTTGAAATAAGAAGCTGCTTTTTCTTTACTGTAAACAAATTCACCTGCTGTATATCCTTCCACAAAGTTCATATCTACTGGAACTTCTACTTTTAATACATCTACTTTGTATTGTGGTTTCGAGCATCATAGTAGAGTAAGAATTTAATAGCATCGGCACCTGCTTCCTTTAATCGCTTCACTGACCATTCCGGTAATAAATCCGGCAACCGGCCTACTTCTGACGCATCGTATCCAGTTTTTTCATACGCTACGATTAATCCTGATTCTTTATCGCGGACCTTAGCCGCTGGCAGACCATATTCCGGGTCCAAAAGAATCGCTGTTGCAAATGGTGTTAATTCCTCAGAAACTAACTCTTTGAAACGGATAATGCCCTCATCTCCAACATGACTTGCACCACCAGACGCAATCATTTTTTTCAATGAACCGCGTTGATCAATAGCCAATGCCCCAATTATGCCATTTTCAGCAGATAGCCGTTTTAGAGCTTCCAATTTATTTTTGGTTAGTTCTAACATCAACATTCTCCTCTATCAATCTATTTTTACAACTTTAACGAGATCAAAGTATTGTTTAAACTTATTCACATTAATATAACCAGTTCCAGCTTCCATGGTATTTAACATTCCTGTAGTCATCGCCGTTTTAAGAACAGTCTCGACGGTTTGATTTTGATGTAGTGCCACAGCTAACCCTGCAACTGTCGCATCACCAGACCCTACAGGATTGACCACTTTTATTTTTGGAATCGTAACTCTGTAATAGTCCTCGCCGTGCCTAACAAATGCACCTTCACTACCCATTGAAACGATAATCCACTCAATACCAGTAAATAGTTCATGGTTTAATGCTTGCTTTAGACCTATGATTCCCGCTTCCATGTTACTGCCCAGCAGCTGAGATAATTCCGCTGTATTTGGTTTGATGGCAAATGGTTTTTCTTTATGCATCATGGCTTGTTTCAAAGATTCTCCTGATGAATCCATAATTACTGGAATTTCATTTTTATGACAGATTTCTAACATTTGATAATAAAAGTTAGTCGGTAACCCTTTCGGCAAACTGCCCGAAATTGTCACAAGTGAAGCTGTTGTAAGCAGACATTCAAATTTCCCTAAAAAAATTGTCCCTTCTTCTTTGGATAATGTCGGCCCAGATTCTAAAATCTCTGTTTGCATCCCTTCATGAAGAATAGCAATACAATTTCTTGATTCTTTTTTAATTTTCAAAAAGTCATTTGGAATATTGCTTTTATTTAATTCTTGAATAATATATTCACCAATCGTACCACCAAGCACACCTGTCGCTAGGACAACTTCTTCCTATTTAATTCTTGAATAATATATTCACCAATCGTACCACCAAGCACACCTGTCGCTAGGACAACTTCTTCC
>NZ_JBFTMA010000602.1:0-2763 GCF_056396725.1 Bacillus sp. 05T31 | reverse complement strand
GTAGTAGGTATAGTCGGCGCACAGTTCCAAATGCCTATTTTGGACCCTATTGCTGCTTTACTTGTCGGTCTTATTATTTGTAAGACCGCGTGGGAAATTTTTGTAGAAGCTTCTCATATGCTAACGGATGGAATTGATCCTGAAAAAATGGATGAATACGCTGATGCTATAGGGCATATTTCAGGTGTAGAACATATTGTAGATATTCGTGCTCGTATGTATGGGAACCAAACGTATGTGGATATTACAATTGAAGTAGATGCTCGAATGGATGTTAGCGAAAGCCATTGTATTACTGACAATATTGAAGATATGCTTCGAAAAAAATTCGGAATTTACCATGCTCATATTCATGTGGAGCCCATGCAAAAAGAACCTATTATGATATAGGTTCTTTTTTAATGAACGCCTTATGAAATATAATACATAAAACGAGCCAGCTACCGCCCGCTGCCCATCCGGCTAATATGTCAGATGGATAGTGCACGCCAAGATAAATTCGGCTAACTGAAATAGATAATACAACGAAGCTTGCTATAAAAATAATCAGCAACTTTTTATGCAATGAAATACGATCTTCTGTAATTGTGACGTATGCAATAAATCCTAAAAAAGCAGTAGCATTCATCGTATGACCGCTCGGAAAGCTATATCCAGTTGCTGTAACAAGCTGCGTCACATCAGGTCGTGCTCGTTCATACCATAGTTTGAGCATACTGTTCAAATAACGTGATCCGTAATAATTAATTGTTAGAAGTAATGCACTTAATATTTTTTTTCTAAGAAGAAAATACATTACAAGTATAATGAGTAACGGGAAATATATTCTTTTTGAACCGATAAAGGACACCCAAGTAAAATAGGTTGTCAAATACTCGTTTCGGAAACTTTGAATAAAGTGTGCGACTACATTATCAAATTTTTCAATACAAGCGGTATGATACGAAAGTGATAGTGCGACAAAACAAATGAGTAGTGTACAACTTAACAAGTATAAATGTCGGTATCGTTTCACATACATAACCTCACTATGCAAAAAAATGGAGCGGTTGTTTTAGTTTTCCTCTCCATTTCTTTTTTATGCATAGTTTATTAAAAAATATTATTGTTAATTTTTTGCTGCATCGTTGGAATATCTTCGTTTGTTACTGTAAAGCGAATAACCTTCTCATCAAGATCAAGYGCYTCTGCGAATAAACCAGCCAATCCACGTGATTTTCTATCTACTTCCATAATAATTTCTAATCGGTCGTGGGCACTTGGCAAAATTAATAATTCTAATTCATCTAATTTCCCATAATACTCTCCGGAGACTGGAATAAACTCAAATTCTTGCGCGAATGGAACTTGCTTACGTAATCGATACGGTAATTCTTCGCATTCTACATGACGCGCTTTAAAACCTAATTGATTTACACTATTTAATACACTGTTCAATAGTGCATTCGGCAACACTTGAATATAATCACGGTCACTTGGATCAATACTACGTTTAATATCAAGGCCTGTATGAACCCAAACCGTTTTCATTCCAAGTGTTAGTGGTACTTCAATTGGCATTAAAAACGAAAATGGAATTTCCACTTTTTCATTTGGCTCTACAGAAAATGGATCTGTTAAACGAACTCGCTCCAAATCATACGTTGCCGTTACTTTTTTATCATCCACTTCTCTTACATATGACGTCGACAACGTTAAGTAAATGCTTTCAATTTCTTGGTTAACTGAACCTCCAGTTATATGAACCTTCCCTACTATCTCTTCTCCAACTATATACTCATCTTTTTCAAGAACRGTATCTACTTTTGCACTACCAATACCAACGCTTGCTAAAAACTTTTGAAACATGAAGTCTCCATCCTTTCTAAAGCGTAAGCTACATCTTTTTTCAAGTCTTGTACATTTTCATAGTATGGCGCTTTCATTTGTAACATTCGCATTAGCATGTCGCGATTATATTCTTCCAGCACTAACTCTTCATACCAAGGTTTTTCCTTTTTTTCAGTCGATTCATAACTAGCATACAATAAAAATAATACGAAATGACCGAGCGCATAAAAGTCGCTACGAAAGTGAACTTCTCGCATCAAAGCTTGTTCACCTTCATAAGTTATAGCACGCTCATCACCCTCACCTTTCAATTTAGCCAATCCAAAATCAATAATACTAATCTGATTTTCTTTCATTAATATGTTTGGAATACGTAAATCTCGGTGAACGATACCTTTACTATGAAAATACGAAACAATTCCTAGTACTTCATATAAAATCCCAAAAACTTCACGTTCATCATATACTTGCCCATCTAAGAAAATATGATCTTCGAAATTTTTTCCCGGCATATACTCCATCACAAAAAAGTTCTTTTTCTCCCATATGAAATGATCATGTAGATTAGGAATTGACGCATGATTTAATGTTTGTAAAATCACTTTCTCTTGCTCAAATGATTTTCTACCAGACTCATATCTTTGTTTACTTTGCCTTAATTGTTTTAAGACTTTATATTTATTTATTTGTAAATCATTAACGACATATGTAACCCCATAACTGCCCATTCCAATTACTGATWCAATCTTATAACGCTCTGCAACGATTGTATTTTTTCGCAGTGGTCTATCAAATAAAGCTAGTATACGACGCCATTTCATCAGCTACTTGAAAAGAAGCTACGGCTTTTACGTTTTCTTTTATAATGCTGATGCCCATAACCAGATGAACGTCGTTTATAGTCGCTACTTGAATAAGAGCGCCCTCTATGAC
>NZ_JBFTMA010000601.1:0-2772 GCF_056396725.1 Bacillus sp. 05T31 | reverse complement strand
ATTTAATACTACATTAATTGGTAATGATAGTAATGTAATAATCATCGTTGTTCGAGTTTTTCCTAATGCATCAATAAATCCACGTAAAACGGTGTAAGTAAATAAAGGGATAATTCCAATCGCGATAATAATTAAAAATTGTGCTGCAATACGTTCCACGGGTTCTTCTAATTGCATGCCATTTAAAATAGGTGAAACAGCGAAGAATCCGATAAGGATAACAACGAAACTAGCACAAATTGCTAAATATACTGCTTGTATGACAATGTGGGGAACGTCCTCCTTTTTCTTTGATCCAACGAGCTGTGCAACAATAGGAGTAGTAGCCATTAAAATTCCTGTTAAGCCGGTACTAACGGGAAGCCATATACTTGTTCCGATAGCAACACCCGCTAAATCAATAGGACTCGCATGTCCTGACATTGTCGTATCAAAAAAGCTCATCGCAAATAATGACATTTGCGTTACAAAAATCGGGAAAAAGAGTAATAAAAATTGCTTTAACTTTTGTGAGAATGAAGTAGTTTCTTTCATAAAATCCCCTTTCAACGTAAAAAACAAACTCTTATTATCATACAATTTAATTAAAAAATAGAAAAGAAATAAGCGTATACAACAAATGAAATCAATAAAAAAAGGATGCACTTTGAAAAGGGATAAGGTATTATGATAAGGTGTGAAAAAATTACATATTCGTTATTAAGGAGGCACTACTTGTGGCTGATTGGCTAATTGGATTAATCATGGGTGCTGTTGAAGGTTTAACAGAGTTTTTACCAGTATCATCAACAGGACATATGATTTTAACAGGACACTTAATTGGATTTGAAGACGATAGAGCGAAAGTTTTCGAAGTTGTTATTCAGTTGGGATCGATTTTAGCAGTTGTTGTTATATTTTGGAAACGTTTATGGTCATTAGTTGGAATAGGGAAAGTAACTGATGGACCATCTTTAAATTTATTACATATTATTATCGGGATGATTCCTGCCGGCATACTCGGCGTACTATTCCATAGCGCAATTAAAGAAGTTTTATTCGGTCCAGGACCGGTTGTTATTAGCTTAGTAGCTGGTGGTATTTTAATGATTGTTGCTGAGAAGTTTTCAAAACCAAGTACAGCAAGAACGTTAGATGAAATCACATATAAGCAAGCATTTACAATCGGAATGTTCCAATGTTTAGCACTTTGGCCAGGGTTTTCTCGTTCTGGATCAACAATAAGTGGTGGTTTATTAGCACGTGTTTCGCATACAGCGGCAGCGGAATATACATTTATTTTAGCGGTGCCAATGATGGTAGCTGCAAGTGCCTTAGATTTAATTAAAAGCTGGGATATATTAAGCGCGGCTGATATACCGTTATTTGCAACTGGATTTATTACAGCATTCGTTGTTGCGATGCTTGCAATTGTTTCATTCTTAAAATTATTAGGTCGTGTAAAACTAACACCGTTCGCTTACTACCGTTTCATTTTAGCTGCGGTATTCTATTTCTTCATTATGTAAGTATAAAATATCAGCAATACCCTATAGAATAGACACTTGAAAAAAAAGTCTACTCTGTAGGGTATTTTTTTATAGAGAGAGAAAAATGAAACTTTTACCTTCAATTACTTGTATTTCACCATGTGAAATATGCCATAATGATTTCGTTATAATAATTTTAAGGAAATCGATAGGGTATTTGAGAGGAGCAATTTAGTGAGTTTTGCAATAGAAATAGTAATTCCAGCACCAATTGATGTTGTATTTGATTATGTACACAATGACGAGAAAATACTAGAATGGGAGTACCTTTATGGTAGAAAATAGGTATCCTTCAAATATAGATGTTGAAAACCCTCGTGAAGGTGACAAATATATATCTGTGCAAAAGATGGGGAAGAAAATATATGAATTTGAGGCGGAAATTTTAGAGTATGATGAACCGTATATCGTTTCAGTTGGATGTGAGATGAAGCAAGGTTATACAGCTGCAACTTATATGTTAGAAGAGGATGAAGAAGGTACATCTCTTACTTTAATCGTAGAATTTGAACCGAAGAATTTTTTATATAAAATTATGTACAAGTTGACTGGGTGGATGACACGTGGAATATACATGGGTGAAATGGAACGTTTAGCAGCGTGCGTAGATGCTGTATATTCTCAGAAAAAAGGATTATAATTTAGTAAAATAAAAAACCTGCCGAAATCGGCAGGTTTTTTATTTTACTACTTTCTCAATCATACTTTCCATTACATGTTCCCAAAGAGAAGTATCATCAGCTAATGTAGCACGGAAATTAGCATACATTTCTTTTTGTTTCTCTTCGAATGTTGGATCTTCTTTTTCAGGTAATGTAGCGCGCATTGAAGTTACTAATTCTTGTACTTTTGGAGCGCGTGGTCCAAAGACGGCTTGTTCATTTCCGTCTTTATCAATGAAAATAAAGATTGGAATCGCACGTGCTGTTCCGTTTGTTAAGTATTGATCCATTAACTCTAAGTTTTCATCGCGAATTAATAAACGCATATCAATATTTGCAACTTCAGAAATTCGTTTCATAACAGGTACACATAAAAGAGCGTCGCCGCACCAGTCAGCTGTTAATACGATAACGCGCCAGCCATCATTTTGACGTTCTTCTAAAACTGGAAGTAATTCATTTGGAATTAAAAAGTTATTGTAAATGTGTAGTAGCTCGTATTGGTTTACTTTCATTTCATTCACATATGTATCAAAGGACATGCCTTTATCAGCCCATTGTAGTAAGTTCATAAGTAACAC
>NZ_JBFTMA010000600.1:0-3378 GCF_056396725.1 Bacillus sp. 05T31 | reverse complement strand
CATCTAAGCGATCCATTGATTCAATTTCCATCATTTTACGGTTATAGATAATCGTTTTACTTTCCTCATTAATAATATGGATCCCGATATCGAGTTCATTGAGTAAAGTTTCGTATAGCACATTCATTTCAATAATCTTTTTAAAATTGATTTCTTCTGTATGCATGTATTATCTTCTCCTCGTTATACCCTATGAAGACTGACTTTTTATAATTTTATTAAAATTCTCATAAAATCGCAAAATTTTTTTGCTATTTTCTCTTAAAAATTTTCAAATGATAGAAAATTTTTGCGGTTATGCAGATTTTTTTCGTAAGAAATCCTAATTTTACATAGGTATTGAGGTTGGTACGTATTTTGCATGAATAGTAGTTAAGATCTCTAAATTTAAAGAGTAGGGGGATTATGAATCTTTATAGTGTATGCAACGTTTCAGTTTCAATTAATAAGAGGGAGGAATTTATAAAGTGAAGACGGTTATAGAAGGCGTGTATAGTCCTTGTTACGGGAAAGTAGAGAAATTATTTGTTACTGAAAGTTCTTACGTATATGAGTGGGAAAAATTAGCGTTAATTGAAACAATAGATAAGCAGCAGGTTATAAGTAGTATGTATTTTTGCTCTTTTAAATAATTATTTTTACTATGAAGAATTTTAAAAACGCTTACATTAAATGGGTTTGCAAAGTGAAAAGGGGGGATTTATATGATGGATCAAAACCAGGGATTAAAAAGAGAATTGAAAAGTCGGCACATATTTATGATTGCACTCGGAGGGGTTATTGGTACTGGGCTTTTTTTAGGATCCAGTTATACAATTCATGAAGCTGGACCTGGAGGAGCGATTGTAGCGTATCTTGTCGGTGGATTTGTTATGTATTTAACGATGCTCTGTCTTGGRGAGTTAGCRGTYGCGATGCCKGATGCAGGATCGTATCAAACATATGCTACAAAACATATTTCACCTGCAGCGGGTTATGTAGTGGGATGGATGTCGTGGCTAAACTGGACGGCTACGATAGGCATTGAATTAATTGCAGTTAGTATATTAATGAAACGTTGGTTTCCAGATGTATCATCATGGATTTGGTGCGTAGTGTTTGCCGTATTGCTCTTTGTTATTAATGCGTTATCTTCAAGAAGTTTTGCGGAGGTTGAATTCTGGTTTGCAAGTATTAAAGTAATTACAATTATTGCATTTATCATTTTGGGCGGGGCAGCAATGTTTGGTTTTCTAGATATGAAAGGAAATGAACCAGCGCCGATGTTTTCTAGCTTTACTGATTATGGTGGATTGTTCCCAAATGGGTTATCAGCCATTTTAATTACGATGATTGCAGTTAATTTTTCCTTCCAAGGAACAGAACTAGTTGGTATTGCAGCTGGTGAGAGTGAAAATCCAGAGAAAACTATCCCGAAGGCAATTAATAATACAGTTTGGCGCATACTTATTTTCTTTGTACTATCTATTTTTATTCTTGCGGGACTATTTCCTTGGCAGCAAGCAGGAGTGATAGAAAGTCCATTCGTAGTTGTATTTGATAAAATTGGTATTCCTTATGCGGCTGATATTATAAATTTCGTTATTATTACAGCKGTACTATCAGTTGCGAATTCAGGATTATATGCAACTTCCCGTATGCTATGGTCTATGTCTAATCAAGGAATGATTAGCCCGATTTTTGGTAAGTTATCTAAAAACGGTGTTCCTATTTATGCATTGATTGTAAGTACGTTTGTAGGGTGTCTCTCATTACTATCAGGTATTTATGCGGAAGATACAGTTTATTTATGGCTTCTTTCTATTGCTGGGTTTGGAGCGATATTAGTTTGGGCATCTATTGCTTTATCTAACCTATTAGCTAGAAGGACATACGTGAAGCAAGGGGGAGATATTAAGGATTTGAAATTTAAAACACCACTGTATCCATTTGTTCCAATTCTTGCTTTAGTATTAAATTTAACAGTAATTGTAGCTATGGCTTTTATTCCAGAACAAAGAATGGCATTATATTGTGGTATTCCATTTATGATCGTTTGTTTACTGTTTTACCGTGCTACAAGAAGTAAGAAAAGTAAAATAGAACATATCGAAAAGATGAATACAACAGAATTAGAAAGTTTATAGTTGAAATTKAATTTATAATAACAAGGAATTTAGAGACTGTAGAATTGTAAACAGTCTCTTTTTTTGTAAAAATAAAGCTGGAAACATACTATGTATGCAAAGGGGAATTAGCAATGAATCAAGAAGTTTCACAGCTATTAGAACAGATTGATTTACGAAAAGACGAGCTACTAGAACTTACAAAAGCTTTAATTCGCTTTGAAACACCAGCACCACCAGCAAGAAATACAAATGAGGCGCAAGAATTTGTTGCAGAGTTTCTAAAAAAACGAAATTTTAGTATTGATAAGTGGGATGTATATCCGAATGATCCGAATGTTGTTGGAGTGAAAAAAGGGACAGCAAGTGAGTCACATAAAAGTCTCGTTATTAATGGACATATAGATGTTGCAGAAGTATCAAAGGACGAACCGTGGGAAACAAATCCGTTTGAGCCGTTTATAAAAGATGGTTGGTTAGTTGGGAGAGGTGCGGCAGATATGAAAGGTGGACTAGCTGGAGCCTTATTTGCTATTCAACTTTTAGAAGAAGCGGGGATTGAATTACCTGGGGATTTAATTTTTCAATCGGTAATTGGCGAAGAAGTAGGAGAAGCAGGGACACTTCAATGCTGTAAACGTGGTTACGATGCTGATTTTGCAGTAGTAGTTGATACAAGTAATTTACATATGCAAGGGCAGGGCGGCGTAATTACTGGATGGATTACAGTGAAAAGCCCACAAACGTTTCATGATGCAACACGTAGACAAATGATCCATGCTGGAGGACGTCTATTTGGAGCGAGTGCGATTGAGAAAATGATGAAGATTGTCCAAAGCTTACAAGAATTAGAGCGTCATTGGGCAGTCATGAAAACATATGAAGGCTATCCATCTGGAACAACAACAATTAATCCAGCTGTTATTGAAGGAGGACGTCATGCGGCATTTATTGCGGATGAGTGCCGATTGTGGATAACCGTACATTTTTATCCAAATGAAACGCATGAACAAATAATAGAAGAAATAGAAGAGTATTTAGGAAAAGTGGCAGCAGCAGATCCATGGTTAAGAGAGAACCCACCACAATTTAAGTGGGGCGGAGAATCAATGATTGTGGATCGTGGCGAAATTTTTCCTTCTTTAGAAGTAGATAGCGAACATGTTGCTGTCAAAACGCTAAGTTCAGTACATGAATCTATTTTATCTAAAAATGCAATTTTAGATATGTCAGCAACGGTAACTGATGGCGGATGGTTTAGTGAGTTTAACAT
>NZ_JBFTMA010000599.1:0-2783 GCF_056396725.1 Bacillus sp. 05T31 | reverse complement strand
CCCAATATATTCTTCTAAAATTTTTATATTTTGTTCTAATTTTTCTTTTTGTGCCGTTAAAAATAGTGGTGATTTTATTAATATAACTTTACGCTCTCCAAAAAAAGGAAGCGTATGCGCATCCTCAACTACATCTTCTAAATACGCTTCTTCCAAATCGTATGTCACAACATTAAACTCTCGATCTTCCTCTTCAAGCGCTTCCGTTGTAATAAGCTTTATCGTTTCATTTATAAAATAGGCTTCCGTTCCATACAGTACATACAACGGAGCGAACTGTTTCTTTTTAATCTTCTTATGTATATCACTCATATTTTTTCCTACTCCCTAACTTGGCAATATATATTTATACTAAYGCCCTAGCTTTTGTTTTACAAGTACAAAGGGACGGTCTTTATAACCCGCCCCTTTATTTATATAAAACGCCACGCAATAAGCCCCGGATTTCTTATTGGTGTGCGGTAATCACCTTCCCTTTATTATTTACAATAATAATCTTAGTATAAGTGCCAACTGTTAACATGATTGGAAATGAAAAATTCACGCTACTTAACTAACTAGAAAAAGTATAAAAATACTCTATTTCACTTCATATGGAAATTGTAGATTTTTTTCTGACAATATTTTATACTAAAATGGAATGTTGGGGAGGGATTCTAAATGAATGATTTTGAACAAAACGTTCAAAGTAAACGCAATGACGCTATTGATTCAGGGGTAGGATTTATCGTCTCATTTGGTTTTTTCGCAACACTTTTCATTATTGCAACTGTTATTAAATTCATCGGTTCTTAAAGGCTGCTGCTTAACGGCAGTCTTCTTTTTTTCATCTTCTATGTGTTTCATCATATGTGATTTTACTTTGAAAGGTTCCTTTTTCTCCATTAAAAACATAGGAAATAGCACCTTGCTTATCCGTACGCCATATATCAATACCCATCTTCTTAAAACGCTCTATAACTTCCTTATGCGGGTGCCCATACCTATTACGCTCCCCCACAGAAATAATCGCTACAGCAGGCTGTACAAGGCTTAAAAACGGATCTGTAGACGATGTTTTACTCCCATGGTGGGCAACTTTTAAAATATTAGCCCGCAAATCAGGATATGTTGATACTATAAACTTTTCTCCTTCTTCTTCTAGATCACCCGTAAATAGCCATGTTAGTCCCCCTAGTCTGGCCCATAGTACAATCGAAGAGTCATTTTCTCCCTTTTCTTTCCCCTTTGGAGCTAATACGAAAAATTCCGCTTCATTTACCCTCCAACCTTCCCCTTCTCCTACTACACTTATCTTCATGCTCTTTTCTAACGCCTTTTTCTTCACCACTTTTTCCAATACAGTATCTTGTTCCTTTCTCCCAAATACAACTTCTTTTACAATAATAGATGACAGCAAATCCAGCGCAGCACCTATATGATCCGCATCTCCGTGCGTTACAATTAATTTATCAATCGTTTTTATACCTTCTTTTTGTAAAAAAGGAACAAGAATATCATGCCCAACAGAAAATTCATGCTTTTTCTGTTGCCACGCTTCCTTCTTGACAGGAAGGGCTCCTCCTGTATCAATAAGATAAACCTCTTTATCGTACGGAAGACGAATTAATATCGCATCTCCCTGTCCAACATCAAGAAATGTAACACTCCCACTTTCGCGAAAATATGGATATACATAATGACAAGTACTAATAAAAAGAAACACACCCACAACTATGCACAAAATTTTTTTCGTTATTACCCTTTCCCAAATCACAAATATACTAACGATACTAAAACAATATATAGCCACAAGAAATAAAGGAGTTTGACCAAAAGTAAGTCGGATGAAAGGGAAACTTTCACAGTAACTTAGAAAATCATTAGAAATGGTTAAACATAGTGAAAGTACATATGCAATTCCTTTTGCGAAAAATGGAATAACCGGCATACATATAAGAATAATGATGCTACACGGCAATACAATAATGGATAGAAAAGGAACATATATAAGATTGAGGAAAATGCTATAAGGAGAAAAATAACCAAAATGATATAACAAGATGGGGGTACTAGCGAGCTGTGAAATTATAGAAATGTAAATAGAATTTCGAACTATCCCATTACTACGCCCTAATAATATCGGCGCAGATAGTAGTAAAGAAAAACTACCTACAAATGAAAATTGAAATCCAATGTTGAAAATAAGATACGGATCGTATATAAGCATACATATAGCTGTTATACTTAAGGCGTCTAGACTAGATAAGCGAACAGAGCATATGAAAGCTACCAATAATAAAACTCCTGTTATAGAAGCCCTCACAACAGATGGCGACGCCCCCGCTATAATCATATACAGAGGAATGCAAACTATAAGGCATACTGTTGCTATCTCTTTCGTCACACCACTTCTTAGCAAAACAAAATACATTATAACCATTAATAATACGATATGCGATCCTGAAATTGCTAACAAATGTATAAGACCAAATTGTTGATATTGCTCTTCTACTTCAAACGTCATTTGTTGTCGATCTCCAAATAATAATGCGTTCATAAATGCACCTGGTTGTTCCGGGAACATTTCTGTAACTTTCGAGATTGTTTGTTGCCTGAGAAGGAAAATCCATTGCACGAGTGACAACGATGTTTTTTGACATTCAGAAATGTATGTCACATCAAATATAAAATGTATTTTTTGCTGATATAAATAATTACGATAATCAAAAACATGAAAATTCCGGGCAGTTTGTGGTTCTTTCACCTCCCCTTTAAATGTACACGATATCCCTGCATGTAAT
>NZ_JBFTMA010000598.1:0-2785 GCF_056396725.1 Bacillus sp. 05T31 | reverse complement strand
ATTTTACAAATAACAAATTTATCTCCTTCTCTCATATACTCTAATGCTTTTTGCAATTCTCCTCGATTGCTATTAGCTTCACTGTATTTTTCAGAATATATTTTATCACATCCATAATCTGTTACTATCTCAATTTGCGCATCTAAATTTTGTTCTTTTGTACTTACCCTTGCATAACCAACAATAGCCATCACAATCACCTCAAAATAGTCTAAAAGTCCTAAGAATTCTATACTTTTATTTCAGACTATCTTTTAGACATTAACAACTATCTGTTTACAAAGTTTTTAACCTATGAAATCAAATTGTACAAAAGGGTCAACTTTTAGACATATAAACAAGACATTTATTTTCGTTAGTTATGTTCGTTTGTTTTGTTGGACCTTAAATCGAATTGCAACTACATTCTTCGTATTTAATAAGTATTAATTTAGAAAACCCATAAACAAAAAAAGAGTGCTGCGAAGAAGCACACTCATTCAAAGGACTTTACTAATCTCGACGATTATCACGCTCACAGTCATGATGATGGTTACGTCTGCGACGGCATTCATCACAATCGCAGTCACGGTCGCGTCTACAACGACGGTCATCACAATCTCTATGTCTGCGTCTGCAGAACATTAAATCATCCCAAAATCTATTACAATCTCTGCAATGTCTGAAATTACAATTACATCCCATAAATATGATTACCTCCTCTTAAYAATAGAATTCCTCATATTCTAKKATTAAAAGTTAAAAACAGCTTGTTTATTAGTCTACTTTCTGCATTTTAAARTAATAATATTATTATCTAATCTTCAAATTGCAAGTCTATTTCACCCCTTATCATCYCTTAACAACAAACAAGACGCCACCAGGATAACGGCAGCGCCTACGATAATTGCTATTGGTTTAATCACTACTTCACCAACAATCCTAATTCACGTAGGATTTCTGAGAACGAATAACCATACGCAAAACCTACAATACGAATTCCTGGAGTGCATCTATGTTCTAAATCTTCATTGTATGTTTTCTTATAATACGCTAGTTTAGAATCAATGTTATGTTTGTCGTTAATAATTACTTCATCGCTAGGAAATCCATCCATTTCAATTTGAACAGCTACATACTCTGCTCCTTCATTTACAGCTTCATTAAAACACTTTTCTAATTCCTCTAATGTTACACCCATCATTAACCTCCTATTTAAATGTCCATTTTGCTCAATAAAAAAGAGCATCCACGTCAGTAGATGCTAAAATATGAGAAGGGGATTTCCCCAATGAGCATTGAATAGGATATAAGCGGTTAGCTTGTCCTACACTATACTATATGATTTCTATATTAAAATGGTTCATCAAAAAGACACTTTATACAGGTGCCCTTTCATGAACATAGAGTTAACACTAAAACGCAGCAATAAATTTGATATCGTGGTGTCAATATCATTCTATGCTCGATATTCCCTAATATGCTTAATGGTTAATGTGTAATTTCTATATAACAAAGAAAACATACTAAGATTAGTAGTGCAGACCAAGGCATTGGTTCGCACTACTATTTTTTATATAGTAGAAGTGAAGAGAGGGTCGTGGGTGCTTTGGGATCCTGAATCCGTAAAAAAACTGACCTTCTTCACTTACCTTATTTGAATCAGTTTTTAGTATGTTGGTCCTCGAGATCGTGTATAAGAAATGGGAATYGATAAGTGTAAGWTGAAGACTTCAATTCCACCTGAGGAGGAACTATATGAAACACGTAATCGCATTTGATGTCAGTATGGGTAAAAGTTATATGGTAATTTATAATGCACAAAAACAATGTGTATTCGAAAGTGAAATCAAGCATTTTAAGCCTGATTTTGAAAAACTACAAGAAAAGATACATAAGCTTACAGATGAGACTGGTGAATCACCTGAAATTGTGTTCGAAGCAACAGGGATCTATTCCAGACAGCTAGAACGATTTATGCAAGATAACCAGTATACATATTGTTTATTAAACCCATTAGAAGCCAAACTACAATGTGATTCCTTACGGATTCATAAGACAGACCGAAGCGATGCACACCGATTAGCTCTCACTCATTTTACAGTTACCCGAAGGGTATCTACTGGAACTGATAACTTATTCTATCAGTTAAAATCTCTTTCTAGATTATATAGCGAACTGGATGGTGAATTATCGATGATTCGCAGCCGTATGCATAAAGTAATCCAATTAACATTTCCAGAATTGGAAAGAATGTTTACCAGTAGATCTGATTTGTTTTTAAATTTTGTTCAACTATTCCCCCACCCAGATTGTGTTTTAGCTCTTTCTAAAACCATTATAAAAAATCGTATTCGTGCCAACACCAATAAAAAAATATCAAATATCACGGCGGAGAAAAAAGCGATTCAGATACTTGAAATAGCGAAAACTTCCTATCCTGCCGTTTCTCAGAACGATGTTCTGTGTGATCAACTCAAATTATACGCAAGGCGCTATCAAGAGCTTCTTCACCAAAAAGAATGCTGTATTAACAAGATGGTGTATGTAGCCGAGCAACGTGCAGAATACGATATCATTCTCAGTCTTCCTGGGATTGGGCCGAATACTGCCGTACGCTTGATGGCTGAAATAGGAGATATTACTCGTTTTAATAATAACAAGCAACTCAATGCATTTGCTGGCATTGATATACGCCGTTTTCAATCAGGTAAAACCTTTTTTAAAGATAAAATCAATAAACGTGGAAATAAACATTTGCGGAAGCTCCTTTTCCTCATCATCCAGAACATGATTAAACAACGAC
>NZ_JBFTMA010000597.1:0-2791 GCF_056396725.1 Bacillus sp. 05T31 | reverse complement strand
GTGTTAAAGCTTGCGTTGCGCCGGAGGTAATTATCAATTGTTCTGGATGACAAAAAACTCCTCTTGTTTTTAGTAAATAGCGTGATAAAACCTTTCTTAATTCGGGACGCCCTTCGGGAATATCGTATCCAAACGTAGAAGGAGGTGTCTCATTCCATATGGTATGAGATAACTTTGCCCATCCCTTACGTGGAAATAAGTCTAGTGCTGGTATCCCTGAACGAAAATTAATGATGTTACTGTCTTTGTTTATTTCTTCGCACCAAGATAAAGAATCAATTAGAGTTGATTTTTTATGTTGTTCTAAATAAGTCCCTTCTGCAATGAATGTCCCGGCGCCCTGTCGAGCGACCAAAAAACCTTCGGAAAATAATTGATCATAAGCTTCTAAAATTACATTCCTAGACACGCTTAACTCAGAAGATAATTCCCGTGTTGATGGTAGTTTTTCTCCAGATTGTAGCTCTCCGTTTAATATTCGTTCACGTATTTGGTGATAAACCTGTCGTATTAAACTTATATCTAACGATCGATCAATAGGTATCCAAAGCATATAAATGCTCCCTTCATCAAAATTGGTACCATAAAAGTTTGGTTGAAATGGTACTAATATAAACCATTTTAGCATGCTATAGTTGGATCAAATGGTTCTAAAGGGGATGAAAATGTGATGACGAAACCAGAATTCCAAGTAGCTCAGGCATTTAAATCGATTGCACGAAATGAACATATAAAATCCTATGTACAACAATCCACTGAACTCTATGCGTTATTATTGCAAGCCGCGAAACGATTTGTCACCGGAGAAACGAGACATGAGGGGATTATGACAGCAAAAGAACTAATTGCAAAAGGTTATCATACTTCACTAGAATACATAAGGGAAAATACTCTAGATATAGAGGAATGTTATAAAGCAAAAAATGAGTTTTGGAATCTTATTGGGGATATGGGTGCTCTATCTATGAAACAAACAGTATCACTCGATTTATCGCATATTGGATTATCTATAGATCCAGAAATATCTTATATTCATTTAATGGAGTTGGCAGAGAAGGCAAAAGTACATGGAACTACCCTTATGATAAGTATGGAAGAATCATCTAAAGCAGCAGACATTCTTTCCATCTATAAAAAAACAACTGAGCAATATCCTAATGTAGGGATAACGATTCAGGCGCATTTATATCGCTCAAACAATGATATTCAAGAACTCCTACATTATCCAGGGAAAATACGAGTTGTAAAAGGTGCCTATCAAGAAGTTTCGGATATTGCTATACCTAGGTCAACTGACTTAAATCAACAGTATCTTCAGATCGTAGAACAACTAGTTGAAAATAACCATCCTGTATCTATAGCTACACATGATGAAATTCTTATTAAAGAAATGGAGCAACGTCAATATTTTAGTCAATCTAATGTAGAAATAGAAATGCTATATGGAATTCGTCCGGATATGTTAAGTGATTTGAAAAACAAAGGACATAATGCTAGGGGGTATTTGACTTATGGGAAAGAGTGGTACTTGTATTTATGCCATCGGATAGCTGAATATCCGGAAAATTTATATCATGCAGTGATAGATATGATACATGCATCTTCAGTACAGCAGAGTAGGGAATATTAAATGTGAAAAATATTTTGGCTATGGTTAGTATGAGGGAGTTCAGTTGTAGCGAGTAAGTTAAATAATTTTGGTTGTGGCCCAAAAATAAGGGTCGGATTTTCCTTAGAGTAGAAATTCCGGCTCTTTTTATATTGAAATTTTTTTAGTTTATATTTGCGTTAAATGCGGACAGGACTCCTATAGGTGTTGAAAAGATTATGATTTACAATTGTACAGCCGTAGTATACCTTGTTGCAGAATTTGTTTTTGTGGGTGTTTTATATGTGTTGGTTTCTTATTGTTATGTATTCTTAGGTTTATAGCTAGAAATAAATGAATTTGTAATTCTATATGTATTTCAAAACGGGGGATATATAATAGAAACAATAAAATTACATACTTTGTTAGTAACTCGATTCGCTCTTCTAGCGGTAAAACGTAGGATAAACATCCTTAAATGTGATAAAAAGTAATAAAATACAAACAGAACAAACGTTCCTTTCGGGTGTATTAGGTACACTCGATCAATTGAGGTACGTATTTTCAATCCAGTATATGTGTTTAAAAAAGAAATGCTATTAATTGGTTCGGACCTCGAGTATAGTTTATTTGTATATCTTAAATGTTTGTTAAGAGGATATAAAATTTATTACGACTAGGCCATATGGAAATGGATGCTGCTAAAGATGAAAGAGATATAAGTCTGCTATTTCAGTGACACAGGGATAGTTAGTAAATGTATTAGTATGTTTCTATATATTTACGAGTAAACAGGTAAGTAACCATTACTTCATATAAGGGAAACTCTATAACTAGAGTATTATATAAGAATTTCTGTATCGTTGTCTGTTATAAGAATACGTATATCTTCCATCGTTTCTAATAGAGTGCCTGGTAAACAAAGAGGTGTTAGGSAGTGTAATAACTTTTTAATTACATATTAGTATTTATTAAAATAAGGTTGTTAGTTTCGCTGGGGAAAAACTTCCGTACCAATTAAGTCTAGGGTATAAGTAAACTTGAATATATTTTGGAAGAAGAAATTAAAGTGAAGTCGAAGAGGCTTTTCGGATAATGCAATATTTATAGATTCTTCTCTAGATTAGAGAGTGTAAAAATATTAACTTGAATAACTTTATAAAAAGGTATTGACGATTAGTATATAGAGGTGTAATATAGGAC
>NZ_JBFTMA010000596.1:0-2810 GCF_056396725.1 Bacillus sp. 05T31 | reverse complement strand
AATACAGATTACAAATACATACTTATCCAGAGAGGTAGAGGGAACGGCCCTTTGAAGCCTCAGCAACCCCTATGTAATTACATAGGAAGGTGCTAATTCCGCAGAGGACACTATGTGTCTTTTGAAAGATAAGGGGATTCTTGTACGTGAAAGAAAATGACCTCTTATTTAAGAGGTCATTTTTTGTTGTATAGAAAGGAAGTGTCGATGCATAATTCATTTTCAAAATAAATATAGAGTATTAAAAGTTGAATAATACGAGAGGGGAATTGTAATGAACAAATTAACGACAAAGCTAGTAGTAGCTATTGGGATTGGAGCAGCTTTATACGGGGTATTAGGGCTTTGGGGATTTTCTATCGCGCCGAATACATTTATTAAACCCGCATTGGCTATTTTAACAGTTTTTGGAGCGTTATTTGGCCCGGTAGCAGGGCTTTTAATAGGACTCATCGGTCATACCGTTACAGATACGATCGCTGGTTGGGGTATTTGGTGGGGATGGGTTATTAGTTCAGGTATTATTGGTTTTGCAATGGGACTCATACAAAAAAGAGTTGGTTTTAGTGTAAAACATGGAACGTATAATAACCGTGATATTTCTTATTTTGCAATTGCAGGGTTAATTGGTATTGTCATAGCWATTATATTTGCTGGAGCATTCGATATTATTGTGATGGGAGAACCGTTTGACAAAATAGTTATACAAGTACTAGGCKCAACAATTGCAGACGTTATCGTATTTTTAGTTCTTGGCTTACCAATCACGATCGGTCTAGCGAAATCAAATAAGAAACATACACATTTAAAAATTGAAAAGTAGGGATGAATACATGCAACCAATTATTTCTTTTGAACAATTTACCTTTCAATATAGGCATACCACGCAGCCTACTTTGAAAAATATTACATTTCAAATATATCCTGGGGAAAAGGTACTTATCGCTGGACGAAGTGGTTCAGGTAAGTCAACATTAGCTCATTGTATAAATGGGCTAATCCCATTTTCTTACGAAGGGATAAGTACCGGTAACATTTTAATAGCTGGAAAGGATCCGAGAAAAGGTAGTGTTTTTGAACAGAGTAAACACGTAGGGACAATATTACAAGATCAAGATGCACAATTTATAGGCCTTACTGTCGAAGAGGATGTAGCATTTGCATTAGAAAACGATTGTGTAAATCAAATAGAAATGAGAAAGATTGTTACGGATTCTTTAAAAAAGGTAAGCATGCAGGACTTTCATACACAAAGTCCACATGAGTTATCAGGAGGTCAAAAACAGACAGTCTCTCTTGCAGGTCTGCTAACGACAAATGCCGATATATTATTATTTGATGAACCGTTAGCTAATTTGGATCCTGCATGTAGTTTGAATACAATAGAACTCATTAAAAATATACATGAGAAATATAATAAAACAATTGTAATTATTGAACATCGAATAGAAGAAATTTTAAACCTTGATTTAGATAAAATTATTTTAATAGATGAGGGAGAAGTTATTGCCGTTGGTTCACCGGATAGTATTTTAAATTCTAATATATTACCAAATATCGGACTAAGAGAACCTATTTATATAGARGYGCTAAAGAAATTAAATTTTGATAGTAATAATGTTARGGTATTTCCAATTGAAAATCTTCGTAATGCAGGCGTTCATAGCCTATTAAAGAACTGGATGCATAAGCAAGTTTCATCAAAAAACAAATATATTAAAAAAGCTTTATGCAAGATAGAAAATTTATCATTTACGTACAATAACAAACATACAGCCTTAGAAGATATCAACCTTTCAATAGGAGAGGGAGAAATAATAGCCTTATTGGGTCATAATGGAGCAGGGAAATCGACATTAGCTCATACTCTTATAGGAATAAATAAAACAAAGAATGGGAGAATAACATTCGATGGAGAAAATATAAATTGTTGGTCTATTCGTAAACGCGGGGAAGTTATTTCTTACGTTATGCAAAACCCAAATCAGATGATTACACAGCCTACTGTTTTAGAAGAGGTTTCATATTCATTACAATTAAAAAAGGTTTCTAAAGATGAGATTGAGATAAGAGTCGAAAAAGCTTTAAAAATTTGTGGATTATATCCATTTCGTAACTGGCCAATTCAGGCATTAAGCTATGGACAAAAAAAGAGGCTTACTATTGCATCTGTACTTATAACAAACCCAAAACTTATTGTATTAGATGAGCCGACAGCAGTACATGATTATTACCATTACAAACAGTTTATGTCGTTTATTAGAAAACTGGCCGAAAGGGGCATATCCTTTATTATTATCACACACGATATGAATCTTGCTTTAGAATATGCAGATCGAGCGGTAGTTCTGCATGAAGGGGAAATTATTGCGGACAATACTGTATCTGCTGTTTTAGGGGATCAAGGAACGTTACAAAGAGCTAATCTACGGGAGATTTCATTAATAAAACTAGCTAAATTAAGCGGAATTCCAACTCCAGAAACATTTGTGAAACTTTATATTGAAGCTAATAGGAGGGAGGAATATGCATAATACGTATTTTTATCGTATGGATGGTGCAATTAAATTATCTTTATTTATATTTTGTATGACACTTACTTTTTTATTTTTTGATTTTCGTATATTGCTAATTTTATTTATTGTTGGATGTATCGGCCTCTTAATTGCAAAAATTCAATTGCGTAAAATTATAGTTATTTTCAGCGTTATATTTACATTTAGTTTATTAAATTCCGTTATGATTCTTTTCATTACGCCCACTCATGGATCGGAATTAACGGGATCGTATACCTCTTTTTTTTATATAGG
>NZ_JBFTMA010000595.1:0-2840 GCF_056396725.1 Bacillus sp. 05T31 | reverse complement strand
ATAAATACGGTGCATCAAGTTTCTTCTCCAACCTTTTCTGTCCCCAGCTGATTACGATTGTAATAATCCAATACACAATCGCTACCGCTAAATAGCTTTCCATATAACGATACGATTGTGCAGCCAACATTTTCGCTTGTGCCAATATTTCAGCCACTCCAAGTGCAAAAGATAACGAAGATTCTTTTAACAATCCAACAAAATTATTTCCAAGTGACGGCACTGCTACACGAATAGCCTGCGGAAAGATAATTTGTCGCATCGCTTGTGCTTTTGTCATTCCAACTGATAAACAAGCATCCATTTGCCCTGATTCCACAGCATTTAATGAACCTCGAATGATTTCTGACAAATAAGCAGCATTATTTAAACTGAGGCCAATTAAAGTTGCTTGCATAGCTGTAAGTACTGTAAAAGCCGGAGATATTTGTGGCAATCCGAAATAYAACACAAACAATTGAACYAATAACGGTGTYCCTCTAAAGAAAGAGATATACACCCTTGCAATTGGATATAAAAATTTCGTTTTGTTTTTTGTAATGATCGCCAAGCCAATCCCTATAAAGAAAGAAATAATCATTGAAACTACAGTAATCCCTAAAGTTATGTATACATACTTAAATAATTGCGGAAAACTTTCTAAAAAATACGYTACATCAAATTTCAYTYTMTCCCCCCTCTCTAAACAAAAAACTCTTCTTACACATATAAGAAGAGTTGAATGTTAATCCATTTCCCTYCATCTTCCAAACGCCTTTTRCGTTTGCTGGAATTAGCACAGTRCTTTTKTAGCCTGTTGCTGAGATTTCAYCGGGCCAGTCCCTCCATCTCTCTTGATAAGAAAACTAATAAATTTTTCCATTTATTTAGTTGTTATTATGAAGAATACAGTTAAAATTAAACAATGTCAATAGGAAAACTAAGAATTAAATCCACACTTTTTTCGAACATACAAACAATACACCATCAAAATTACTATTCTTAATAAACTGTACACAAAAAGCCGGTACTTCTAACAAACTTAAAAATACCGGCTTCAAATCTTTTATTCTTATAGCTTATGATATTTATCTCATCTTATGTACTTCAGCAACTAACTTCCCGCCCTGTATGCCCATATAAAGCTTAACAGGAGCATCATTTGTGTTTTCAAACACCAAATCTAAATATGGATATGCAATTGTAGCATCTCTTCCCTGCGGGACATAGCCTACTGTTTTAGAATGTGTAGTTCTCTCTACCATTTTCAAACCAGCTTGATCTGCCGCATTGAATAAAGTAGATGATGTTTGACAAACGCCACCACCATAACCATCTACTAATTTACCATCYACAATTTCTTTTCCTARTTGRTACCCTTTATCTGGTGTTGTATCTCCAATTAGTGCATTAAAAGAGAAACGGTCTCCTTTCGCTAAAACAACTCCACTTACGCTCTGAGCAGATAAACGAATATTTTCAATTCGACCACCTGTTGAACCACCTAAATTCGTTTCATATCTACCAATTACAGTACCACTGCCTTGCGCATCACCTAATGTTGCGACAGGTTTTTTCTCCACAATTGGTAACTGATAAGWAGAATCCCACATACCYACATTTAATAATTTRKCYACTAAYTCTTTTTCCATTAAYTCATACGAAGGTTTTCCCTCTTGCCACGTTCCATCTGGTGCTAAACGTGATGGAACCATCTTTTTATCTACGCTTTTCCCAACTTCACTAGCAACCTTCGTTACCGATTTTTTGAATTTCGCCTCATCTTCAAAATAACCTAAACTCGATAAGTCTATTTTTTTCACTTCAGTACCAGTACGCCCATCCACTAAGCTAATTGAATCCTGTACATCAGCCTTAGCCTCTACAACGTTCCCACCAAAATCACTTACTAATGCCACATCACTTACTTTTGTWCCACARCCACTTACTACAGCTACGCATAGCACCCCTACTAATATACCCTTTATTTTTCGGAACAATATACTCTCTCCTTTTCCCCAACATCATTTCTTATGTATTATTTCATTTTTATGTATGTTTTGTTACAATCATTTTACAATATGTTTAGAAAATGTTACAAGTTTTTTACTCTATTTAAATTACTCTTTTCTTTTGTAAATGTCTATACATATTTATATAAATTTTCGAGTTTGATAAGATTGTAACTTTTATGCAACCTATTTCTATCCAGTATATACCATTCAATAAATGAAATACAAATGTAAAAAATTTTTATTTCAGCTCTTTATGCACCTACATACTTCAGAAACCATAATGCTGAGCTCTCATATCTGGTCATTGTTAAATTAAAGTGAAAAATCACCCCTCATTTCAGCACATATAGGTATTTGCCGTGCCACTACTCCGCTTTTGCACATACATTATGATGAATTCAACCCACCTTTAAGAAACGGAGGAGTTTTTATGTATCCCTACAATCCTTATGATCCATATAGCCAATATGGATCTCAACCTCARTATGATTTACARGCACAATACCAACAATATATRGATCMAACAGAGCAAATTAATCCATACGATCCAAATCGCCAATTTCAACTTCCAATCTCTTTCCCTGGTRCCGGAAACCGTCAAYTAGAAMGACGAGTAAATGAGCTTGAACAAAGAGTACGTCAACTAGAAAACACAGTTGAGCGTCATACGCGTAGACTGAACCGTTTAAATCAGCGTCTACGTACAGTAGAAAAYAGRCTAAACATTCCATTTTCAGCATTAGAAGACGGMTTTTAATTTCGAAAATAAMAAATATATAAGGAAGGGRCTCYCCCTTCCTTATATAAATTGACGAAAGTTTTTTCCATCTCTATACTGATAAGAGT
>NZ_JBFTMA010000594.1:0-2841 GCF_056396725.1 Bacillus sp. 05T31 | reverse complement strand
ATTCTGCATAAGCAATCGCAGAACAAATTGCATCTGTATCTGGGTTTTTATGCCCGAAAACTAGTACTTTTTCCATGTTTTCCACCTCTTCATGAAAAGGATATCTTAAAGAAGCAAATATGACAATATTTAAAGCCGAATTTTTTATAAATAATTGTACTTTCTTCTATATTTTTCATAAAAAAGATCATCTAAAATGAATTAGATGATCAAAATGTATATTTAATTTAAAATAGTGTAGGAACTTGCACTACATTGTTAAACGCAAAATTGGAATTTAAACCATTATTCACAAGGTTCACATCAATAACTTGATAAAACGCATTTCCAGTGTCCGCAATCTCCCAAACAGCTAAAATAAGATGGTAGCCACTACGATCAGTTGGTACATTTGCTTCATGCGTTACTGTTGTCCCCGGTCTAACTCCGCCATCATTTTTCACATAGAACGGCACTAAATCTAAACTAGACCTTGTTAAAGGCATATTTGGATTCCAATCCTTCTTTGTAATGTAGTATTTCCATTCTTTCGTACTATGAGGAGCCGTTAATTTCCACTTGAATGTATTCGTCCCGCCGTTTAACGTAACTTTCTTCCACCTATCCACTGATTGAGCGTCTAAAGCAGGAAAATGACCAGCACCTGCAATTTGTCCATCAGAAGGTCCTAATTGCGGAAAGCCGCCTATTCCTTCTACACTTTGTGGTTCATATTGAACTGGACCGCAATTTACATTTACCCCTTGCTTACATAAAAAAGATCGGCTCGCTGGTGATTCTACATACCCATGAGCTGAAGCCTTTTCTGAAAATCCAAATGTTAATAATCCCGTAAGTAATATCCCACCACTTAACATAATCTTTTTCATCTTTTGTAAACTTGTCTTTTTCATTCTTTCATCCCCTTCCCAAAAATGAAACGAAAATAACTATAGTTGCCTAGTCATCTTCTCTACAACCATTATAAGTGGAAGGGCATTACTAAAAGAACCCTCTAAAAACTTTCTCAAATTCAATTAGTATATTAAATAAAGTTTATTGATACATTCAAATAACACCGCTAGAAAAATATAGACGGTGTTAAATATACTCAATTAAACCATTCGTTTACAAATAAATTACGAAATTGGCAAAGGTAGTCTAGTTATCGAATAGCCCTCTTCCYCKCAGATTTGCGGAAACAGGCTCCTTTCCTATTTCACGTGCCCATATAGATAACTGGCCGATATGGTGGATTTCATGGACAATGACATGACGTATTATCTCTCCGTGTGTACATTCAATGACTCGGCGCCTGATTGGGGCGTCTCTAGAGCTAATCGTTTCTTCATTGAAATCAGTTTCTGAAAGTTTCCGAGAATCCATTTCATTTGTCCAAGATGTCACAAATGGCTTCACTTTCTCGTGATATTGAGCTGAGAGATTTTTTACTTTTTGCAAGCTGGYATACTCTTCAAACAATGGCTCCTCAGGAACTGGCTCACCTCGCAAACCTAAGATCCACATATATTCCACATCTACAATGTGAAATAAAGTATGTAGGATACTGCCGAACCCACCGACCCGTTTCTTTAATAGTTCTTCATCCGGCATGTCTTCGCACAATGTAAACCATTCATCACGAACTTGCCAGTTATATTGAAACAGTTTCAACATCACAGCAACCTCCATCTTTTAGATTAACATTTAATATTCACCAAAATACTTCAAAATCCCTATTTAAATAATAACTCTAAAAAAACCTGTTAAAACCTTATACAAATTAGCCCTCAAATTGAACATTTAATATGAGGTTAATGAATGAAAAGAAACCCCCTATTATACAGGGGTTTATCAATCTTTTTACAAATCAATACTGAGACCTAATAACAAATTTGTGGTTTGAAAATATCCCTCTTTTTAAATAAAAAACTAAATCATTTTATAATAAATTACCGTTGCATCTAACTCACCATTCGGAGAAATTGCATATTCAGGTATTTTTCCAACTTCTTGATAGTCTAATGATTTATACAATCTATTGGAAGGGTCTCCTTCTCTCGTATCTAGTACTAAAAGAGACCGTTTTTCTTGTTTTGCTCGCTCCTCTGCTTTTTGCATGAGTAAACGTCCAATACCATTACGTCTAAAGTTTGGATGAGTCATTAACTTGCAAATTTCAGCTCTATGTATCCCATTAGGCTTTGTAACTAAATGTAATTGAATACTCCCTGCCACTTCATTGTTTATTTTAGCAACATACAATATCACTTCTGGTGCTAATACMGTTTGCCAATAATTTGTTGCTTCTTTTTGTTCCAGTGGAGGTAAAAAACCAATTGACGCCYCATCATTTACTACAGTTTTCAACAGTTCAGAAAGCTCTTCAATGTCTTCATCAAGTCGTTTAATTTCTTCTATTACTATACTTCGCATTCCTTTTCCCCCTTTTGTTTCATTGTAACAAYTTTTAAAGMAGGAATAATGAAATWCTAAGATGAAATTATTAAATATATGATTTTTTAGAGAAAGGATACCTATATGAAATATATATTAGATAGGACATATGCAAGAGAATTACTCCAGTGGGCATATGAACAAAACCCAGGTCCGTGGTTCGATCATTCAYGTAATGTTGCCCTTGCAACTGAAAAGATAGTTGTTGAACTTATTAATAATGGGTACGACCTAGATGCTGATATAGCATACAACGCTGCCCTCCTGCATGACATAGGAAGATATAAAGGTTTTACTAAATCTGTTATTCATTCCTATGATGGTTATATGTATATGAATGATTTAGGGTATACAGGAAACGCCATTATATGTGTGACGCATTCATTTCCTTGCAAAAATGAGCAT
>NZ_JBFTMA010000593.1:0-3470 GCF_056396725.1 Bacillus sp. 05T31 | reverse complement strand
TTATATTAACAGAGCTTTATTAATATTTAATTAAGCCATTGTTAATATATTGTAAATATCCTTCATCCTATTTTTCAGTAGCTGATTTTGGTAAAACAACTGTAAATGTTGTTCCTTCCCCAACCTCACTATCCACCGTAATCGTACCTTGATGCGCTTCAACTAAATGTTTTACAATTGATAAACCAAGACCCGTTCCACCCGTATTTCTACTTCTTGCTTTATCCACTCGGTAAAAGCGTTCAAAAATACGTGGRATTTCCTCTTTACTAATACCAATTCCAGTATCAGATACTTTTATATAAGCATTATATTTATCTTCTGCCAATTCAACAGAAACAACGCCTCCAGCCGGTGTATATACAATCGCGTTATTAATTAAATTAATAAAGATTTGTTTCAAGCGGCCTGGATCTCCAATAACGGAAACTCGTTTCAATGCATTCACTTGTAAAGAGATTTCTTTTTCACCCGCTTTATTATCAAGCACCATATGAATGTCTTCAAGAATCCCCTTCATATCAACCGTACCCATATTTAATCTAAACCCTTGCTGCTCGATTTTTGACAAATCTAATAAATCTTCAATTAATCCTTGCATACGCTCACTTTCTTTTAAAATGATATGTAAGAAATGTTCGCAGAATTTTTTATTATCCATCGCTCCGTCCAAGAGTGTTTCTGAAAAACCTTTAATAGAAGTAATCGGTGTCTTTAGTTCATGAGAAACATTCGCTAAAAAGTCTTTTCTTATTTGTTCTAATTTCTTCAGCTCAGTAATGTCATGGAATACGAGAACAATCCCTTTCCACTCATGGTTCGTCCCAATAATTGGCGCTCCATATACTTCGAAATGCTTTCGCTCAATACTAAGTGGCAATAACATTTGTTTACGCACTTTCACTTCTGTCATAAAAATTTCTTCCACAAGCTCAATAATTTCCGTATGGTGAAATGATTCATAATATAAACGGTCTAAATATTCTTCATCTGTTACGTGGAAAGTCTCCTTATAAGAACGGTTTACAAGGTTTATATAACCACGGCTATCAATTAAAATCATTCCGCTTCCCATATTTTCAATTAATGTGTGCAAACGATCTTGTTGCATTTCTTGTTCGAGTGTCATCTCTTGTAAATTACGAGCTAAAATATTAATTGCTTTACTCAGCATTCCTGTTTCATCCGAATGACTTTCATATGCACGCGCTTTATAATTACCCTTCGCTAATTCAATCGCAACTTTCGTAACTGATTCAATCGGCCTAATATATTGTCCTGTAATTTTGACACCTAGGAATACAACTACAAGACAAGCAATGACAAATCCGATAATTAATAATCCCCACGTTTTTTGGTGAACGTCCCTCAAAGTATCAATTGTACTTTTCACCAAAATGTATCCTTGTTTCCCTTCTACATCCTGGACGAACACAGCATGATAAAATTCATTCTTTTGATCTGTTTCTTTCGTAATGACTTTATTTTCTTTCTTTGCTGTTTCGGAAGAAAGTTCTTTAAGCATCTCTTGACTAAATGCAGATGGTTGCCCTCCGCTATATTGAACTTTCTTTTTTTCATCAACAAATATAATAGAAGCTGGTAATTTTTCTTCTAACTTTTCAAATACATAAGGCTTTTTTAAAACAGCATCAAACCCTTGCTCTTCTGCTAATACCGCAACATACTGTGTCTCTTTTATCATTCTCTCTTTAGCATGATCTATATAGTAGTTTTCAAATACAGTTTCTAATAATACACCTAGTCCAACTAAAATAAAAACGATAAGAGAAACAAATGTAAAAAGAAGCCTGGAACGAAACTTATTCATCCACTTTTGGCTCCTCTAATTTATAACCTAAACCACGTATCGTTTTAATGTACGTCGGTTTTTTCGTATTTTGTTCAATTTTATCGCGCAAATGGCTAATATGGACATCAACAATTCTTGTATCACCGGCAAAATCATAATTCCATACAGCACTTAATAATTGGTCACGAGTTAATACACGACTTTTATTTTTCGCAAGATAAACAAGTAACTCAAATTCTTTCGGTGTTAATTCCAGTTTCCTTCCTTGGAAGTACGCTTCATAAAACTCCGGTAAAATTTTAAGTTCTGCAATTTTGATGCTCTCTTCATCTGGCGATTCTGAAACTTGTTCTTCCTGCTGTAATTTCGTACGGCGCAAAATCGCCTTCACACGAGCAACAACTTCCCTTGGACTAAATGGCTTCGTCATATAATCATCAGCCCCAAGCTCAAGACCTAGCACCTTATCAAATTCATCATCTTTTGCTGTTAACATTAAAATCGGCGTCATAATACGCTGCAATCGTAATTCTTTACAAACTTCCATACCATCCATTTTTGGAAGCATTAAATCTAATATAATTAAATCTGGGCGTTCTGTAGTCGCTTTTTGAAGCGCCATTTCTCCATCCATTGCTGTAATAACTTCAAACCCAGCTTGTTGTAAATTAAATTCAATTAAAGTTAAGATAAATTCCTCATCATCAACTACTAAAATACGATTGTTCATTCTTATCAAATACTTTCCCGTACATTTCATTCGCGATTGAATCGGCCCATACTTCAGCTTCTCTTATCGTTTCAAAAATAATGTCTTCCCTCTCCCATTTCACAGTTATATCACCCTTTCCAAACAAAAAGTAGCGCTAGCATACCCTTAATAAGAATATGACTAACGCTACTTTTATATCATTCTAACTTTCATTTTTTAAAAATTATCTAATGCTTTTTCCATAATGGAAACAGATTTAAAAGGTGGTGTTACTGTTAATGAACCTTTTACAACAGTTTCTCCTTTTTCATCATGAGCAAATACAAGCATATCAATTGTATGTTCCTCCTCTGAAACAGCCACAACTTCAAAGTGGATTTGTAACGTTTCATAATGGTGAACATGTTTCACGAACGTAAGGTCCTTCCTAGTAATATGACTACCTGGACCTGGTAAATATTTCGTAACCGCCGTTGTAATCAGTCCCGTTAGCATAATGCTTGGGACAATCGGCTTTTCATACGGAGTTTGGGATGCGTAATCATGCTGAATATATAATGGATTGGCATCATTCGTTAACCCTAAGTACAATAACAAATCTTTATCCTCAATTTTTTCAGTGATAGATAATTTCTCTCCTACTGTAATTTCATCCATTCTACGACCAATTTGAACTTTTTTCTTTAACATGTTACAACCCCCTCCGATTTTTTCACCTTATTATCCTACTAAAAGCGATACCTTATCCGAAATTTACTGTGATGAGGGCAATGTATAGTATAAGTCTATAGTTTCATTATAGGATACACCGAATGATAGCGTTTTCATATTATTTCAAAAAAACATTTCAATATATAGTAGAAAAAGATTCGGGGCCCCGAATCTTTTTCTACTTATATTTAATTATTAAACAAGAACTTTCATAACGTTACGTACAGATTCTAC